>JAITUS010000073.1 GCA_031286185.1 Rickettsiales bacterium | reverse complement strand
TTCGCCTAAAAGCGTGCAAAGTGTTAACAAATCAACCACATTACATCTTATTTAGCCCACTTTATTCTAACAATTTTGCTTATTTAACCGTTTTCTGCCGCTCCACTGAACAGATACGGCGCCTTTTGGTTTTTTCATGTGTATTAACGCTTAAGCCTATCAAAAGCTTAAGCTAATATAAGTATAGTTTAGAACGCTGGACATAATGGTCCTCCTGTGAATAAAGATTCAGAAAAGGTGCAGCCCTACACGCTACTTACGGAGATACATCACACTTTTTACTGAATTTAACGGAAAGTCTGCAGACGAAGATAAATTTTTGAGCTCTAAAAATATCTCTAATTGTAATTATAATCAGGTTTAAAAGGTCCGGAAGTAATTTTTTCTATGGCTATTCAAAAGAAGTTTGCTCGTTTTTATTCAATTTAAGAACCCTTGAATTCTAGTATCTTAGCCTGGAATAGCTAAACTACAATCTTTGACCGCTATGAGCGTGCTCATTACAACGCATAGGTGGTTCTACACTTTCCAGGTGACTATTTACTTTTAGCTGGTTTCTTAGGCTACACTCTATTTTTGTTGGAGAGCGACCAATATCCTTGATTACTATTGCCTTTGAGCTATTGCTGTGATTCAGTGTATTTTTTATTTCATTATAAATACCTTGTTTGTTTTTAAGTTTTATACCGACAAACTTTTCAATAAGAATTAAAAATGATTCGATAATAATATCAAGTAGGCTTTTTTTCACAGCACCACCTGATTGTAATTGCTCTTCTTTTTTATTAGTAGCGTGGTAATTTTCTAACTCTTGAGGAACAGTAAGTGATAATTTACCGTCCTTGTATGTTACACCATCTTTACCACCTTGAGATTCAAGTGTGAATTCTAGTGAGCTGTTTAATTCACATATTTTTTCACCTGGATTGTCAAATTTTACTACAGATACTAACATATTAGACTTTATTTCTGCACTGCTTGAATTAGTACAATTAATATACATTGTTTTATTCTTACTATATTCTCCTTTCAATCCATACTCCAGAAGTGAACTCTCAAGAATAGGCATGCTTACAGCAAATTCATACCCTGCTTGGTTACAATTAATAACTAACTCTTTTAGAACAAGATCATTTGGAGCCTCTGCTCCGGCGTACTTAAACATTTCCTTAAAAACTTTTTTTACAAATGGGTGATAATTTTTATCCTCTTCTTTTGGCAGCAGATGCTTGTGCTTCTGGCCTGCATTGTAAAATCTCTCAAATTCTTTTTTGTATGCATCAGTTTTTTGGTGATCAGCAGTTTCGGGATTTTTGCAGTGATCATTCCATAGCTCATGCAATGCGTCTTGTGCAAGCCCTTTTGCAAGATCTTTGAGCACTGAACCAACAAAAGCTCTACCCTGCTCGGTATCTATTTCTCTTTCTTTGCTACTCTCAGGATTATAGATGCCATCTTTACTGAAGAGCTCACTCTTGTAATCCTTGGCTCCTTCTTTTAATGCAATGATAAGGTTTTTGTCTATTTTTTTTCCATTGATGGCAAAATTCATTCTTTGGAGATCCAAGTACATTGTTTCACCAGAATTCGCTAGTTTATTATCTTCTGCAGCTCTTAATTTGTTAAAATTAAAATCTTTGGCTTGAGTTTTCAATGTAACTATTGGGTTTTTCTTTACCTCTGCCACAGTATTCTCTCCATTGACACCTTAATTAATTATATCATAAAAATTACTAATAATCTGATAACGATGCCTGCTGTCTAGACTAAGATTTTTCTTTGGTTTAATATAGATGTACGGTAAAAGAAATCTATGACGAAAGAATCACTAGTTAAAACTGATATAGCGCGAGTTGAAGATAAGAAAGCAGTAAAAGGCTTTTTTAAAATACTAGGTGAAGTGGCAGATGCTGTAAGATCGTGGATTGGCAATATTAGCCCTGGTTTAAGCAGTAGCCGCGATATCGATAGCTTAGTCTTGAAGATGAATGAGTGCTTAAACCCAAAGGGAGGGGAGGTCTCAGCACGTAAGAACACCGTATCTCTTGGTAATCTGTATTTAAGTTTATCGGAGAAGGGTAAAATAAAATTTCTACAGACCCTGGCAGAAAAGTTTAGTCTGAATAAAGCGGAAATAGATGAAAAAATAAAAGAATATAGGGAAAATCAGAATCCCGAGTTAAACTATAAATTTGAACAGGACTTGGTAAAAGTCCTTGAATCACCACATTCTAAAATATTGAAGCAATTTATTTCTTTGCCGGAAGGCCTTAAGTTTATTGTCGATATGCGTTCTGACGTGCTTAAGTTAAAGAACCAGTATAAAGAACTCAATCGACTAGAAAGTGAACTGAAAAGCATACTTCTCTCCTGGGTTGACGTTGATCTACTCGATCTTCGTCAAATTACCTGGGATTCACCTGCATCGTTGTTAGAAAAACTTATAAAATATGAAGCTGTGCATAAAATTTCTTCTTGGGGTGACTTAAAAAACAGGCTGGATTCTGATCGTCTATGTTTTGCCTTTTTTCATTACAAAATACCAAACGAACCTCTAATTTTTGTAGAAGTTGCATTGGTGAACAAAATTGCAGATAGCATTCAACACCTCTTAGATGAGTCGGTACCTTCAAGTGATCCAAGTAGTGCAAGCACTGCCATATTCTATTCAATATCAAATACCCAAGCAGGGTTGTCTGGAATCAGCCTGGGTAATTTTTTGATTAAAAGGGTTGTAGAAAAACTATCGCAGGAATTTAAAAGTATAAGAACATACGCAACTCTTTCCCCAATACCTGGCTTTACAAAATGGCTGAAAGAAAGTTTAAGCCAAGATATTACTTTATTGAGCAAACTGAATATAAAGCAATCTAGTGCAGAAATTTTAGAAAGCATAGAGCAGTTAAAAACTAACGTTGAATGCGAAAAACAATGCTTCCTGAAGCTTTGTGCACATTACTTGCTAAAGGTTAAAAACAGCAGTGGCAGTGCTTATGATCCGGTAGCACATTTTCATTTAAGCAATGGTGCATCAATAAAACAACTAAACTGGATGGCAGATACTTCTGAAAAGGGCATTAGTCAGTCAGCTGGAATGATGGTGAATTACCTATATGAATTGTCTAAAATAGATAATAATCATGAGAGCTATATGGTTAATAAAGTGATTTCTCACTCAAAGCAGGTACTATCTGTGTTAAAGGGGAAGTAAGTAATTGCCCTTGCAACACTTAAAATGTAAAATAGTTCTACTTAAATATGTAGAATAGCCATCAATGGATAATATAAGAAATTTTGCAATAATAGCACATATAGATCACGGAAAGTCAACGCTTGCTGATCGTTTAATAGAGGAATGTAATGGTCTTGAGGCAAGGGAAATGACCAATCAAGTGCTTGATTCAATGGAGATAGAACGCGAACGTGGAATTACAATCAAAGCACAGACGGTAAGACTCAACTACACTGCAAATGATGGGAATCAATATTGCTTGAACCTTATGGATACCCCAGGTCATGTTGACTTTTCATATGAGGTGAGTCGTAGCTTGGCTGCATGCGAAGGTTCACTTCTAGTGGTGGATAGCAGCCAGGGAGTTGAAGCTCAGACTCTTGCGAATGTGTACAAAGCTGTTGACAATAATCATGAGATAATAGTTGTGCTCAATAAAGTTGATCTCCCTGCTGCAGATCCAGAAAAGGTAAAGCTTCAGATTGAGGAAGTAATTGGTATTGATGCAAGTGAGTCAGTTTTAATATCGGCAAAAACCGGACTTGGAGTAAGAAATGTACTGGAAACAATAGTGACAAAACTCCCAGCTCCACAGGGTGATGTAAATGCTCCACTGCAAGCAATCTTGGTTGATAGTTGGTATGATCTTTACCTAGGGGTAGTGATTTTAGTGCGAGTTAAAAATGGAGTACTAAAAAAAAGCATGAGAATTGTTATGATGTCCAACAATGCTACATACCAGGTGGATAATATCGGTATTTTTACTCCTAAAAAGGTAATGACTGGTGAACTTTCAGCAGGTGAAGTTGGTTTTATAACTGCTTCAATGAAAGAAGTGGCAGACTGTAGAGTAGGGGACACCATCACTGAGGAAAAGAGGCCTTGTAGTGAAGCACTGCCTGGATTTAAAGAAGTGCACCCTGTGGTATTCTGTAGCATTTTTCCCAACAAAACAGATGACCTTAAATATTTAAGAGAAGCACTGGAAAAACTACATTTAAATGATGCTAGCTTTACCTTTGAAGCTGAAACGTCAAATGCTCTTGGCTACGGATTCCGTTGCGGTTTTTTGGGAATGTTACACCTTGAGGTTATTCAAGAAAGGCTCGAGAGAGAGTTTGATTTAGACCTAACGGCAACCGCGCCGAGTGTTATATATAGAGTTACAACACGAAATGGCGAAATTCTGAATATTCATAATCCAAGTGATATGCCAGATCCTACAAAAGTTGAGATGGTAGAAGAGCCGTGGATTACCGCAACTATAATGGTGCCTGATCAATATTTAGGAGAAATTCTATCTCTGTGTGAAGAAAGAAGGGGAGAGCAAAAAGATTTATCTTATGTTGGTAGCACAACAACAGCACTGATGAAGTATAAGTTACCACTTTCTGAAGTTGTTTTTGATTTTTACGATAGGCTAAAATCGATTTCTAAGGGATACGCAAGTTTGGATTGGGAAATTTCCGATTATCAGGAAAGTCAGATAGATAAATTGAGCTTTTTAGTTAATGGAGAGCCTGTTGATGCATTGGCATGCATTGTTCACAAAAGTAGGGCAGAAAAAAGGGGACGTGAGATATGTGCGCGTTTGAAGGATTTGATACCACGTCAGCAATACAAGATTGCAATTCAAGCAGCAGTGGGTAGCAAAATTATTGCCAGGGAAACGGTTAATCCATACAGAAAGGATGTGACAGCTAAACTCTATGGTGGAGATGTAACGCGAAGAATGAAGCTTTTAGAAAAACAAAAGAAAGGTAAGAAAAGATTGCATTCTATAGGAAATGTCAATATTCCGCATAATGCTTTTATTCAAGCTTTGAAGATAAATGACTAGTAGTATCTACTTTCATGACACCCTCATGGTAGGCTAGAGTCATAATGTTCGTACAGTTATGCAACTTATTCAAGAGATTTGCTCAATGGTAAAATTTGTCCTGATACGCTACAATCTTCAGAAGCTAATTCTACAAATTTGTCTGTTAGTTTATCAGGTAACACTAGTTCAGGCGTATCCTTTCCAGGAAACGCTTGCTTGTACATTTCGCTGTCAACAGGTCCTTCTGGATATACAGCATTCACGCACAACTTTGTATGTTTTGTCTCAGATGCATATATTTTTACCATGATTTCTAGTGCAGCTTTACTTGCAGCATAAGGTACCCAATACGGATAAGAAGAAGGAGAAAGTGTTACTTCTGAAGTCATGAATATCACTCTTCCAGAATTAGATTTTTTCAGCATTGGATCTAAGTTTTTTAGCAAGTACCAATTGGCAGTAAAATTTGTATTCATTACATTCTGCAACTCCTCAAGCTCACAATCATGAACAGGATTCAATTTACCTAAAATTCCAGTACACGCAACTAATATATCAAGTGCCCCAGACTCTGATAATTTTAGGCTTTCTATCATGTTTGTTAGTATCTTTACGTTTTCAAAGTCCAAAAGATCAAGTTGAATTAGCTTAACAGAGCCTTCTTTGAATTCTTCAAATTTCTCAATTTCATTGTACAGTGGCTTGAGATGATCAATAGACCTTGAAATTAAAATTACACACGCACCTTCCTTTACAAACCTTTTTGCAACAGCAGACCCAATTCCACCTGAGGCCCCGGTAATTAAAGCTATTTTGCCTTCTAACTTACCCATTCTTTCTCCTTAGCGAGACTCATTAAAACATTTTAGCTGAGAATTAAACTTTGCTCCATATATAAAAATTAAACTCACTATATAAAAAAATAGTAATGACACTACCACACCACCCAAGCTTCCGTATATTAAGTCCAATTGGCCAAAAGAAGCTTTTAAGTATTGTTTGAAAGCTGAAGCAGAAGCTGTCCAGAGCATAACAGCTACACAAGATCCAGGAAACACGTCTGACATATTTTGTTTTACGCTGGGTAGCATAAAGTATAGCCAGGAAACCACTATAAAGAGTACAAATTCGATGAGGAGATATTTAGTATAACTTAGCCCATGATAGGAAAAGTCAATCAGCATTGGCACTAATGTGGAGAACACTATAGTCAGAGTTATAATGAGCGTAATTACCAAAAATTGCAATATACTGAGCACCCTTCTCAATATATAAGGTGGCGAAACTGGAACTTTGTAGGCTTTATTCAATATTGTTCTCAGCCCTTCAATCGTTGACGAGGCTGTCCAAACAGCACCCACAATTGCCAAAGTCAATAAACTCTGTGGCGGACCGGATATTATCTCCCTAATACGCGGCATTAAGGATGCTAAAATGTCCTGTGGCATGTGATCAATTATAAATGCCCAACCGATGTTATATTGGTCTAAGAAATTTGCAAATGTTGACGCTAAAGCTATTAAGACGATGAGGAAAGGAAATATTGACAATAGGATTAAAAATGATAAGTATCCCGCATGCTCCATTCCGTCATTATAAATTGTGTCAATCAAAGCACGGTAAAGACAATAAATAATGCTGTAAAACTTCTGTAATAACTTATTCACTATATATAAACAAACCAAGTAAGATATTCTAAATGAAATAAAATATATTTTTAAGCAAAACCTTCTAATGATACTGAGAATTGTCATATTTTTTGCTGCCCTAAGCACTCTTTTTAAACAACACAAGATTTATGTTACTCCAGTGCGTAACACTGGCCATAGAAATAGAACTAAAAAACTACTTGACAAACTCTGCCAACCCTATTGTCATAAGGTTGAAGCTATTTGTTTAACTTCCCAATCTGTGCAGGTTAAAATGACAAGAAAACTTGT
>JAITUS010000070.1 GCA_031286185.1 Rickettsiales bacterium | reverse complement strand
AAGAGAAATCGTAGAAGCACAAAATGGTAGAAATAATGATGAGGAATTTCTTGCTAATGCTGGGATAATGGTTGCATATGCAAAGAATTTATGTGAATTGGTGGGGAAAATAGAGTGTAATAAGTTGACACAAGAGTATTATTTAACTGATATAGTCTCCATTGCCGCAAAGAGCAATCTAAATGTTGGTTACGTTATTACTGACGAAGAAGAAGCAATTGGAATAAATAACAGAAATGACCTTGCAAAAGCTGAGTTTTACTTCCAAGAGAATAAAAGAAGATTTTTTACCAACTCCGGGGTAACGCTTGTAGCTCCAGAGACTGTTTTCTTCTCTCTTGATACACAAATTGGTATGGATTCGATTGTTTACCCATACGTTTTTTTCGGCCCTGGGGTAAAAGTGGGGTCTAATGCTAGGATCGGTCCGTTTGCCAAGTGTGAAGGCACAACAATTGGTGACAGTGCAATCGTGGGAAACTTTGTCGAAGCAAAAGCAAGCGATATAGGCATGAATACTAAAATAAAGCACTTAAGTTATATAGGAAATACTAAAATAGGGCCGGAAAGTAACATAGGTGCAGGTACTGTTGTGTGTAATTATGATGGAAAAAAGAAACACAAAACAAATATTGGAAGCAATTGCTTTGTTGGTGCCAATAGTTCATTGATTGCGCCGCTTAATGTCCACGACGACTCTGTAATTGCAGCAGGCAGCGTTATAATGGAAGATGTACCAAAGGAAAGCCTTGCAATTGCAAGAGAAAGGCAAGTGATTAAGAAAATAAAGTAGTCCTTGTTGCTGAAAAGTTTAGAAGTGGAATATTCATAAGGAGCTGTAGTTAGACATGTTGCCCACTGGGATCCAGAAAATAAAGAAACATAGATTCCAGCGTCACGCGCTGGAATGACACCATTTGTTGTAAAAATAAATGTTTGTTCATGAATTGCAACAGCTACAATATTAAAAATTTTACCGAATAGAGAAAAAGGCAAAAGAAACCCTGGCCATTGTCTATTTTCAGTATTGGCGTTTTTTTAAGTCTTAAACGCCGCAATTTAGCGACTTTTAAACTGCAACAGACCCTTAGCTTAAGTGCTAAGAAGCTCACTGAGCAGAAAAAAAGACAAAAGAATTCCGTGGTAGAAGTTGCTCACTCTCTAATCCGGGAAATTGGCGTACTATACTGTCTTAAACGACTTATAAGCGCGTTTCAGCTTGTATAGGGAAGAACCTAGAAGTCTAGGTAAAATTAATAAAGACATAAGGTGCACGTAGTGCAAAAATTAAACATAAGACGCCAACTACGTAATACTCTTGTCGTTTAATCTGCACAGATAAAGGTAACTGAATACCTCCAATATCATGATAAAGGGACTGGCGAAGGTTGTCAAGTAGTTTTTGCATTCAATTTTCAGCTCCGTCTCTATGGCTTAGATTCCACTTGGATGACATTGAAAAAAGGATCTACTCTGGATCAGCTGGTAAGTTGGATGCTTGATAAGCGTAATTTGGAGCTTCTTGCGTAATAATTATATCATGAGCATGACTCTCTCTGAGTCCGGACGCAGTAATAGTAACAAATTTGCAGTTTTTCTTCATCTCCTCTATACTTCTATTACCAGTATACCCCATCGCAGCCTGCAACCCGCCAATTAATTGATGGATCACCCCTGAAGCTGGACCTTTAAATGGAACTCTTCCTTCTACTCCTTGTGGAACTAATTTTAGTTTTGAGTCTTTATCTTGAAAATAACGGCTCGCTGAACCTCTTTTCATTGCGCTGATAGACCCCATTCCTCGATAGCCTTTATATGCTCTGCCCTTGTACATGATGATTTCGCCTGGACTTTCGTCAGTGCCTGCAAAAAGTGAACCAATCATCACAGAATCAGCGCCGGCTGCGATAGCTTTTGCAACATCTCCTGAGTATTTTATCCCACCATCGGCAATCAATCTTACTTTTCTTGCTTTACATATTTCTGCAACATTTTGAATTGCAGAAAATTGTGGCACACCAACACCTGTAACTATCCTAGTTGTGCAAATTGATCCAGGCCCTATGCCAACCTTAACTGCATCAACGCCCGCGTCAATCAATGCTTCAGCAGCTTCTTTTGTGGCAATGTTGCCACCTACTAGCTGCGTGTTTGGATACATCGCTTTTATTTCTCTAATGGTGTTAATAACGTTTTCGGAATGACCGTGAGCGGTATCCACAACAATCACATCAATTTCTTCTCCAATTAACGCTTCACATCTTTTTATGCCATACTTTTTGCCAGTGCCAACTGCAGCAGCAACTCTGAGCCGCCCTTTACTGTCCTTACATGAATAGGGGTATCTATTGTATTTTTCAATGTCTTTAACCGTAATTAGGCCTATGCAACAAGAATTTTCATCTACGACCAAAAGCTTCTCTATTCTATTTTCATGCAACAATTTCATTGCTGAGGCACTATTCACTTCCTGCTCCCGCACTGTAATTAGCTTGTCTTTTGTCATCACTTCAGAAACTTTTACACCCATGTTCTGGTCCTCAATAAACCTCACATCACGGTTAGTTAAAATTCCCACTAACTTAAATTGATCAACCACAGGAATGCCAGAATAATTGTGCTCTTTCATTAATGAAATTGCTTCCGCAACTGTTTTATCTGGAGAAATCGTGATTGGGTTGTACACGATCCAACTTTCATATTTTTTTACCCTTCTGACTTCCGAAACTTGCTCATCTATTGATAAGTTTTTATGTATGCAACCTATCCCACCATGTTGGGCAATAGCTATTGCAAAGTCTGATTCAGTAACAGTGTCCATTGCAGAAGATATGAGAGGGATATTGAGTTCTATGCTATTCGTTAAATAAGCTTTCGTATCTGCATCACAAGGCAATATATTAGAATGGGCTGGCAAAAGTAGTATATCGTCGAACGAATAACAAGCTTCCATTTTTTTCATAGGCTTTATTTAAAGCTTATACGCCAATTGATTGAATTGCAATAGGGCTGTGCAAAATTAGCTAGTAGAATGCTGCTTATACTCCCGTGTTAAGTTTAATTGCGCACATGCTGCAAAATGGAGTAAATATATGTGTTCGTCTCTAATTAATACTATCTTTATTATTATATGAGATAGCTAAGTCAGTATTTATAAATTTATACTATGTTACGCATAACTCAGGAAAGTAAGATTTGCTGGTTACGTGCCGGAATGATATCAATCCGTGGCTCCAACGCTACAACATCGAGAGCTGTATTTATCTGCATATTAATTTATTCTATAGTTTTACTAAGTTTTCCCACTGCTCATGCTAACGAGGATTTGGAGATACGAAAAGTCTTTGATAACGTTGCTAAATACATAAAAGCTGATGAAAAATATAAAGACTTTGACGTCATTGAGAAAAAAAGTGATAAGTTTAATATCAAAGTTGCACAGAATTCTGGCAAGCACTTTAGCATATACTCCATTTTTAAAAAAAGCAAAAGATTCCTTTGAATCTGGAGATAATGAGGCAGCCATTTCTTTCCTTAACCAAGCCATTGCAAAATTTCCTTATCATAAAAATGCTCTGATCGGACTGGGAAACATTTACTACGCCAACAAAGAGTACGAAAAGGCTATAGAGATCTACACAAGACTGTTAAAAGAATACCCTAGTAACCCTTATATATTAGAGAATTTTCTGACGATAATTTCACAATACAACCCTGATCTGGCGTTAAGTGAAATGTTAAAGTTGTATGATATACACAAAAATTGTGCTCCTTTATTGGCAAATCTAGGTCTGATCTATATAAAAAAGGAGTACTATGCAAAAGCTAAGGAGTACATGATAGCTGCAACTTCTCTTGATCAAAACAATATTTTCTATGTCTATAATCTAGCTGTTATTCTGGATAAGCTTTCAGGTTTCAAAAATGCTGCAACATTCTACTTAAAACTGTTGAACATGGCCGTAAACTCGAAAAACATAAGCGAAGAAATACCTATACGTAAGGTGGAAGCAAGACTAAAATTTATAAGACTTTACAGATATACTTAGCAATTTCATAAAAGTTTGTGCCCTGATATATTATTTTAGTTGCCTGGACCTCGTTTATTTTGAACATAAAACCTAATCTGGCTATACAACCTACTAAAACACCATCGAATTTAAGAAAAAGTCAATCACTGTAAGGTAACATATTTCTAGAATCCATGAACAGTGAGGTATAACCAATGGGTATCAAAAGCAACTTATTAGTTCAAGCTACTAAATACAATAACAAGAGAATTGTGAAGTTTACTCTAGGTCTCTTTGATGCATTGGGTAAACTCTTCTCGTCTGCTAGAAAAAAGGAACCTTTCCGCAGTAGGGGGGACAATCAACACTTAAACGATGCACTTGTGTTTGCTGTAGAAAACCTTAATTACGACATGGTAGAATTACTTGTCAACGCGAGAGCTGATGTTAACTCGCTAGATAAAAACAACAAAAATGCTATAATGCACGCTGTGGAAAAACTGGCTACCTCAAAAGGTTTATCAGTCGATCTATCGAAAAACTTGCCAGAGGAAATAATTTCTCACCCTATAGTACAATTTTTGTTGGTAAGAGGTTCTGAGTATTATATCACAGACAACATAAATATTGAAGGGAAGTATACTCCATCGATAAAGAGAAACGTAAGACACTCCTTACAATCGGATCGTACTTATGAAGAAATACCTGCCAAGAACACTGAAACACAACCTGTATACGATGACAGGCACATTTATGAGAAAGTAGATGGTTTGGGAGATGATGATTCACTAAGTAGTGGCTACTCTAGCATAAAAGAGCTTAGAGCACAGAGAAAATCAATTGATTCACCACACATATATGCTACAGTGGGTCTTGCTGCAAAACAAGGTGCACAGGAGCAAGATGATAAACATACTTATGAGGAAATAGATCACTTTAAAGATGATGAACATATTTACGAAGAAATAGATCATTTTAGAAGGGATGACAATTCACTTGATAATGGTTATTCCAGTATAGAAAAGTGTGCAACACAGCAAGAATCTATATATGAAGAAATCTCTGATGATAGAGAGCGTAAGAACCCACTCTACGTTAGCTCAGAAGAGTGTAAAACACAGAAAAAATCGATTGGTTCATCGAAGCAAGAACCTATATACGCTACAGTGGATCTTGCTAAGAAAAGATCAGAAAGAAAAGCAAAATCTATAAAAGCTGATTCTGGTACTTACCATGGGTTGGTGAAAGATAGAAAAAATCAGTGGGAAGAAAAAATAAATAAACGTAAATCAGAAGCTAATACAACAACAGGTCGAAAAGAAGAACTACAGGCTAATACTAGAAAAACTTCCGGTGTTAACATAAAACAAAAACTGGAAAAATACGAAAATTGGAACTCAGGTCGTAACTCCTACGGTAAAATAAATGAACATACTAATGCCAAAAAAACTCGGTTTGCAAATGTAGAAAGCATGAAACAAAAATACGAACCAAGTTATGATATTGGCTATGATTCTGGCTATGATTCTGATACAAAAATGGAACAATTAAGAATAAAGCATGGATTACCCAAAATCCCCAGCTCTAAAATGAATTCAGTTTATGTCGAATGTGGAGTAGTAGAAGGTTATCGATACAGAATTACTGATATATCACTTTAACTGTGCAGTTCATGGAGGTTGTGACAGTAAAAATGCAGTTTGAATAGAGTTTTGTCTAGTACACTTTGCTTAGCCTAAAGATTTTCTATAGAAAACTTTTTTGCTTTAACCTACTCTTCATTATCAGGATAAGAAATATTGAAAGGATGCTTATAATGTTTATAACAAAACTACTAATGATGTAGAGAGAGTTAGCTCACTTAAGATATGACCTGCAGCCACTGATGATATAGAGGCAGCACTAAGTTGCATTAGGCCCATAAGGCCAGAAGCAGTGCCAGCCATCTTTGGGAATATCGATATTAGAACCTGTTTAAAATCTTCGTAGTAGGAGAGAAATGAAGGAGAGAACAATCATCTGTAAGCTAGCGTTGAGTTTCCGCTCGCAATTTTTCCACAATCGTCTGCATTTTTCTAACCAAGCAAAAGATCTCTCAACAACCCATC
>JAITUS010000054.1 GCA_031286185.1 Rickettsiales bacterium | reverse complement strand
GCTACTCCCCAGAATTGGCCTGATTTTTTCAAATTGCTTTCGACTTATACTGCTTGGATAACTTTTCCGCATAGACACCTCATTATTAATCTATGCTTATTTTACCTCATCTCTTCGAGGGTTTAAACAGGTTCTTAGATACCATCGCCTATATTGCTTCTGACAATATTCCTGTAGAAATGTTTTTAGGATTAGAACGCAATAGAGAAAAATTAGGTGATGCTATCCAACTACTTAAGCAGTATTCAATGATTGACTCAGGAGAAGAACAAAGTTCAGTCAATATTCACAGGCTAGTGCAGCAAGTAACAAGGATAGAGTTAGAAAAACAAGGCAAAGAGAAAGTTGTGAAAAAGACTTTTGAATTACTGAAAGAAAGCTTTCCTTACGGCAGTGATAAGTTAGAAGATTATGCTAAGAAACGACAACTATTGCCGCATTTAGAAGTATTTCTATCACATATAGATGATTGTCTAGAAAAAGAGCCTTTAGAATCTTTGGAAAAACAAACAATAGAAAAGTATTATCTTATGGATTTGCTAATATGGATGAATAATGGGTACTATGACCTGGGTAATCCTAGAAGACAAAAAGAGTTGCTCGAACGAGCTTTAGCAATTCAAGAGAAACATTATGGACCTGGTCATTTTGAAGTTGCTATTACACTGGCAAACTTAGGTAACGCTTTGGAGATTTAGGTAATCCTCGAAAACAAAAGGAGTTGCTTAAATCGGCTTTACCTACTCTTGAGAAACATTATGGTTCTGATCATTTTATAGTTGCTAAAGCACTAGTAAGTCTCGGTATTACTTATGGTGCTTTAGGTAACCCTCAGAAAGCTAAAGGGTTGCTTGAATGTGCTTTAGTAATTCAAGAAAAGCATTATGGACCTGATCATTTCCAAGTTGTCATTACACTGACAAACCTGGGTAACGCTTATGGGGGTTTAGGTGATTATAGAAAAAAAGGAGTTGCTTGAGCGTGCTTTAGCAATTGACAAGAAACATCTTGGTTCTGACCATTTTGAAGTTGCTATTACACTGGTAAATCTTGGTAATGCTTATTACGCTTTAGGTGATTCTCAGAAGGCAAAAGAGTTGCTTGAACGGGCTTTAGCAATTCAAGGGAAATATTATGGCTCTGATCATTTCAAAGTTGCTACTACATTGATAAACCTAAGTAGCGCTCATGGAGACTTAGGTGATCATAAGAAAAAAAAGAGTTGCTTAAACGGGCTTTACCTATTTTTGAGGAATATTATGGCCCTGATCATCCTGAAGTTGCTAAACTACTTGCAAATCTTGGTATTGCTCATGGAGATTTAGATGATTTCCAGAAAGCAAAAAAGTTGCTTGAACGAGCTTTATTAATTAAAGAGAAACATTACGGCCTTGATCATTTCGAAGTTGCTGAACCGCTGGTAAATCTCAGTAACGCTTGTGGGGCTTTAGGTGATCATGAGAAAGCAAAAGAGTTGTTCGAACGGGCTTTAGCAATTCAAGAGAAACACTATGGTTCTGACCATCCTGAAGTTGCTAAACTATTGGTAAACCTAGGCGACACCTATGGTGCCCTAGGTGACCACAAGAAACAAGAGGAATTGTTTGAACGGGCTTTATCCATCTTTAAGGAATATTAGAGTCCTAACCATTTCTGAAATTGCTAAACTGCTGGCAGAACCATACAATGTTTAGGTTTTTAGGAACACTAGACTAACAACAACTCATTTGTTACACTTCCAAAACTAATCTGTTTGGATCTTTTATGTAATTTTTTATTTTGACAAGGAAAGTAACTGCTCCTTTGCCGTCGACTATTCTGTGGTCGTAGGAGAGAGCAATGTATATCATAGGTCTAATTTCAATTGAATTGCCAACAGCAACTGGCCTGTTTTGTATTGAATGCATGCCAAGTATTCCAGATTGCGGAGGGTTTATTATCGGGGTGGAAAGGAGTGAACCGTACACTCCGCCGTTTGAGATGGTAAACGTTGCACCTTCCATTTCTGATACTTGCAGCTTACCTTCTTGAGCTTTTTTGCCAAGAGCAGCCAAGGTTAACTCGATTTCGGCGAATGACATCTGGTCAGCATTTCGAATAACTGGCACAACAAGGCCCTTATCAGTGCCAACAGCAACACCTATGTCATAGTAATGTTTATATATGATTTCATCGCCTGAAATTTCAGCGTTAATTTCAGGGATTTCTTTCAGTGCTTGCACTGCTGCCTTTATAAAAAATGACATGAAACCCAGTTTTATTCCATATTTTTTTTCGAAAGTTTCTTTATATTTCGCCCTAAGATCCATTACATTTTTCATGTCGATCTCATTGAATGTAGTCAATATCGCAGCAGTGTTTTGCGACGCCTTCAAACGAGCAGCAATTACTTGCCTTATTTTGCTCATTTTTACCCGTTCTTCTCTTCGCTTCCCACTTGCTACACTTTTTGGCAGTTCGACCGCAGGCTGTTCAGCTTTGTTCATATGGTCTATTACATCTGCTTTGGTTATCCTGCCTCCCATGCCAGTTCCTTCGACATTTCCTGCGCTGATTGCATTTTCCTCTATAATTTTGCGAGCCGACGGAGCGTCTTTTTTAGCAGGACTTTCGCTTTTGTCTTCTTTCTTTATCTCTTCTTTTACCTCCCCTACGGAAAGTTTCGCTAATAATTGATCTGGGCTTATTACATCATCCTCTTTTACAAGAAATTCAGTTATTTGGCCTGAAGCCTCTGCGGTTAATTCGAGCGCTGTTTTGTCAGTTTCAATTTCAAAGATTAAATCATCTACTTTTACTGCTTCGCCAATATTTTTCTTTATTTTGACTATACCTTCCGTGACCGATTCACCACCTAGAGTTTTTGGTGCTCTAATTTCTATAATTTTGCTCATAAAACAACCTTTCGTACAAACTTGCTGTAATTTTATACATGAAAAGAACCGTATAATAAACTAATAAATTTTTTTATCATTTAGAAGTGAAAAACGGATAACATACCCCTGAATGCTATTCTAGGTATGTTTTGCCCATAAAAACGGGAAAAAAATACTTGACAACCTTCGCCAGTCACATTATCATGGTACTGGAGGTATTTAGTTACCTTCATCTGTGCAGATTAAACAACAAGAGTATTATGTAGTTGGCGTCTTATGTTTAAATTTTTGCACTATGTGCACCTTATGTCTTTATTAATTTTATCTAGACTTCTAGGTTTTTCCCTATACAAGCTGAAACGCGCTTATAAGTCGTTTAAGACAGTATAGTACGCCAATTTGCAAGATTAGAGAGTGAGCAACTTCTACCACGGGGTTCTTTTGCCTTTTTTCTGCTTAGTAAATTTCTTAACGTTTAAGTCAAGGTTAGTTGTAGTTTAAAAGTAGCTAAATTGCAACGTTTAAGGCATAAAAAACGCCAATGTTTTAAAATAGATATTAACCAGGGCTTTTTTTTCATTTGGTAAATTTCTTAAACATAAAGATTATACCAAATTTCGTTATCGGGAAGTCAAACAAGATACATAATAAATTCGCTAAATCTCTCATCGTAGGGAAACTTTTAATTTGTCCTATTACCATTGAGATTTGATATCAGCTACAGTTAAAAGCTCCAGCTTTATCACTCTTTTCTGCGATTTCTAAAGCTCTTTGGCTGTCTTTTAGCCCTTTATATCTTTTCCTCCATATCATCTAGTTCATTATTGACATCCTTCAGCTCTTTTTTTACTAGTGCTGATTCTTCTCTTGCTTTCTTAAACTTTTTTTCCTCTTCTTCTAGGCTTAGAGTAAGCATCACACCTTTTGCGTGCTCCGATACGTTCTTTATTTTTCCTAACTCTCTCGATGTATAATCTATTGCTGTCATACTAAACTCATCTACTTGTTCTATTTTTCCTCCAGCTTTTATTAACTCTTCTATTATTTCAACTTCTTCTACCATATATGCTAGATGTAGAAGAGTGCGCCCTCTATCGTCTCTCGCATTTACTTCTCCTCCGACTTCTAATATTGCTCTCACGCTTCCTATTTCCTTCATACATGCTGCTTCATTCAGGGGTGTCCTTCCTATATTATTTCTCGTATTTACTCTTGCTCCTGCCTTTATTAGCTCCCTTATCGCGCCTTCACTACCCATAAAGCTCGCATAGTGTATTGCCGTATATCCACCATCGTCCATCGCATCTACTTCCGCTCCTCCTTCCAATAGTGCTTCCACATTTTCTACCTTTCCGTAGAATGCTGCTGTGTGTAATGGTGTTTCTCCTCCGTCATCTTCTATATTTACTTCTGCCCCCTTTTCTATTAGTAATCTTATTGCTTTTTCATCATAAATGCGTGCTGCTCGGTGTAACATCGTACGACCATCTGCCTCTTTTTCATTTATGTGTTGAAATGCGCTCTGTGATAATCCTTTAAGAAATTCACTAAAACTATCTTTATATTTTCTACTAAGTTTCATAATATACCTCCTATGAATATGCTCAAAATGGCCCATTTTGGCCGACTTTAGTGCAAGACAAATTTTTTATGTTTACTTGCTACTTTTTAATTTATGTCTTTTTTAACATGGAAAACAAGCTTTTTTTTCGCTTTTTTTATAAATTTTTACAAAACACTAATATGTATATGGAGATCTAAATATATATACTTAACATATAGACTGTTTTTCGCTCCAGGATCTGTCCAAATGACGATGTTCGTGCCAAGTTAACACACCAGGGTAACTACTAAAATGTAACTTTCTAACTCGTGTATCGAATCTTTTTGCTCTGTACCTGAATCGCTTTCATAGCAGATGTTGTGTTCTGCTAAACCATATCTTGTGATTTTTTGATCGGTATAATTTTCTACTTTATAATTATGGGTAACGCTAAATCTTTCTAAAATTGGCTCATATTTTAAATTCCAACGTTGCTGAGATAGTCTATCACTTCCCAATACAAATCTATTCCCTGTCTCTTCTACACCAGTAACCGGGAAGCACGCGTTTATTTCTCCTAAATTCCAACTATTTGATAATACTATCTCTGCTTTGGCAAACTTAGTTTCTGGTAGTAAACTCTGTGGTAGAGGATATAGCATTTGAAATTATACCACTGATGATTTCTTTCGTATGTGCTACTGTAATTCTTTGTGTGAGGCTCTGTTTCTCCAAGCACTGCTACATCTAGACGATATACATCATTACTAAAAGCTTATTCATAATGATCACGTAGGCAACTATCTATAACCAAAATTGATGGGCAACTAAACCTGAAGTAATTTATTCTGCCAAACGATAATACTGGCCCGTCTTTTTCTATTTTTACCCCTGAATAATCCGATAATAAACTTCCAAAAAAACTTTCATCCAATATGAATCTATTAATATTGTAGTAATCGTTAAAAATCCTCATTAGTCTCGATCTTGCTGGCAATGATAGTTTTGCTAGTTCTACAATTGCATCTACGAAGAAGTCATTTGCTACATCTTTTATCCCTATCCGCAACTCAAAAAGTGTTCACCTGGTGGCTCTTCAATAATCGTAATATCATCTATATTTACCCATTTTAGTGCTATTTTCAGTGAAGCAGGTGTTCCTCTTAACGCTGAAATTCTATCCCTTCTTTTATCGCTCTTCTTTTGTCTGTTACCCAACGCAGAATTTCTTCTAGCCCGTATTCCTCTATTATCCATGGTAGTATTTTTTCATCTAACCTAAACTTAAACCCTTTAATGCAACCAGGATCAACTCTATAATCTATTGCATCTACTATGGCTTTTTCTTGTTTTGTTGCGTTTGGGGGTAATAACATTAACCTCTACCCACTAATTCAACATTTAGGCTTTGCAAACCAGCACACTCATTTCCTAGTACAACAACATCTTCTTTTGGCTCTATTAATTCCACGTTTTCTACCCCTTCTACGAATAGATTGGCTATAATCCATGACTTTGTTACACTCCATCCTAATCTTTAAGTTGATTCAAATTTTTCTATAAATTGCTTTTGCTGTCTCAATAGTATCCGGTGAGTTGATGCTAATTCTGCTGTGAATATCTATTTCTATAATATTGCAACCAACTACTGTAATCGTATCGGTCAAAACCCTTATGTTATCTTGATTCACCCTCTCTTGCTATGTTAATTAATTCCTCTGAACCTGTTGATAACTCTGTGGATAAAATTGAGATCTGTACACTTCCTGGCACCTTTGATTCGACCAGCGCATCCTTCACCCGAGTATCAGCTGACAGTGCATGATAGCGATAATGTTCTTTACTTCCTCCGGTACTCCAACCTACTATTTTTGTTTTTACCCTCTTTCTAAATCGTTCGTCATCTTCTCCTCCTTGTCTTTCTACTCCATAAAATTCAGCTAAGTTATCAAGATTTTTTCCTGTTGCAAATTTTAATATGTTGCTTTTTGCTGCTTCATTTGTCGTAGTAATAACTCTCGCCATGCTGCTATTTCTAAAATTTTTATTGCTGGGTCACTTTTTGCCAATGCTGTAAAACTTGCGTCACGACTTACTAATTCCTCTTTCATCCGAGACAAAATCTCTTCGAAGTTCAGTGGCTCAATAATACTAGGCATTTATACCACGATTCCTTCAAAATTAATATTTTTTCCATTTGGTAGATAAATTCCACCTAAAGAAATATTGACCTTTCCTTCTTTCACTTCCGTAATCTTTACTTTTTCGAGTTTGAACCTTGTTTCCCATTTTTGTAGTGCTTCAGCCGTCGCTGCGTAAATTTCTAACGTAAAATCACGATTTATTGGCCGATCCACTAATTCAAATAACCGAGAACCGTAATCTCGTCTCATAACTCTACTGCCAATTGGAGTGGTTAAAATATCAACTATTGATTGCTTTAAATGTTCTATTCCTTCAAGCGCTTTGCCTGTTTTAGCATCCATACCTCTCATTTCTCACCCACGAAAACATTTTCACTTCCGTTTACCACTTTAAACCCGCACGATACCATATCTTCGACTCTTGCTACTCCAAAGCCATTCGCAAACACTTCTTTTGCCCCTTTAGTTAATATTTTGCCCTCTGTGAACCCGTCTCCCTCACGACAAACAGGTTTTCCGTTGACAAATACATCACTACTTCCACCTATGCAAAATGTGGCACAGCTTCTCCACAGTGATCTCCTAGGCGCACAACAGCTTTAGCTATATATCAATTTAGATTTATTCTTTTCACTTTGAGTTTTATCCCGTCTTCTGTCATCTCTATGCTTGATTTCCCAACTTTCAGCGTTATTTTATCTACTACATCAATTTCAAGATGATTTTTTCCACTGTCATATGATAATTTCGTTCCATCTCCAAACTCTAAAATATCTACAGTTTTTCGGCATTCTTGGGGAAAATATTTTCGCTGATAAATTGCCGGTAACACTACTCCTAACGGTAATTCCCCAAATGGCGATAATATACTATTACCTGTTCATCAATACTTGGTGGCGACCAGCTTTTATCTTCTCCAGCTCGATAAGTTATCCACGGTAACCAGTCAGTTAAAAATTCTCCTACTTTTACTCCAACTCTTGCTTCTTCATAGTCTATTTCTTTAACTATACCTATACGAATAATGTTCGCTAATTTTCTACTTAGCTCTGAAAGTGCAAAATTATGGTCTAACATATACTTTGCCCATTGCGATCGAGTGTGGTGTAATACCAGTTGACCATATCGACTTGCCTATATGCGCTTCATGGACCCACTCTACCACCCACACTAGATATGCATCGAGTTCTGGCTTAAATCCATCTACTTCCGCTGATATAAATTCACCTGGCGAAATTTTTTCCGTTTCCCCAGTATTTTTATCCTCTTTTTATAATCGCCTCTGTAACCCCGCTTAAAAGGCCAGGAAATGAATCTGCTAATTTAGGAGCTTGAAATATCCCAAAATGCCAACCGTTGGCAGTAACGACACCAAGGGTCTAGTTGAAAAAGGGATCTCTGCTGATCAAGCAACTGTGCTGCGGAATTTGCGTAATTTGGAAGTTATACTACTAAAGTTGAAATTACGGTTCTTCTCCCGGGGTTAATTTATTGATAAACTCTTGCTCGGTTAAAATTTTAACACCTAGTTCTACAGCCTTTGTATACTTTGCCCCAGGTCTTTCGCCTACAACCAAATAATCTGTTTTTTTATTTTTAGAGACATTTAAGCTTACATTTGCACCTAAAGATTCGACTTTTGCTTGTGCTTCCTTTCTTTCCATTGTTGAGAGTTCCCCAGTAAAAACTACCGTTTTGCCATTAAAAATGGAATTGCTAACATTGGCAACAACAGGCAAAATAGTTAACTAATGAGCAAGATCATCTACCATTTTAACATTATCCTCATCAGAAAAAAACTCCTCCAAGGAAGCTATAATCTCCTCGCCTATGCCTATTATACTCATTAATTGACGGGAAACTTCGCTCCGATAAGATAATTGAGCAATGGCTTCGTACCAACTTTCATAAGATTTATAACGGTCGGCTATTAATTTTGCTGCATGCGGTCCGACGTGTAAAATCCCTAGAGCAGTTATAAATGTGTCGAGAGTTATGGTTCTTCTGCTGTTTATAAAATCCAATAAGTTAGATATCGACTGTTCACCCCACCCATTTAGCTGACTTAAGTTGAAATTTTCAAGTTTTTCTCCGAGAGTAAAAATATCGGATATTTTCCTTATCAAACCAAGGTCGAAAAAGAAATCTATTTGCTTATTGCCAAGACCTTTAATGTCAAGAACTTTTGCAAAATATTTTAACTTTCCTGTTTGCTGTGCTATTTCCTCCAGAACATATAGCTATAGTTCCCCAGTCATCAATACGACTTTCGCATTTGGGGCAAACATTAGGTAGTTGGTGCATTTCGAGGCCGAGCACTTTTGTCCACTTCGATAACGTAACAGCACCTGCTCGCTTCACTACTACGGTATCACTCTCTCTGATATCTTTACGTTCGATTTCATCTCATAATAATTTACCTACACTATTGTTTCAGTATACAGCGTCAATAGTAAATAAATTATTGACTATTATGCACTTTTGGCTAGTGTTTAATAAAGTAGCCACTAGCCATACTACTATCCTTACGCTAAAAAGATAATATTTAAATAGAAATAAAAAAGTATTTAACTATTAGAGATCTTTGGATTGCTGATTTTATGCCATTTTGTGACCCAGTTACAGTCTTTACTCAAGATTAAAATCTCATTCGATTTTTTTGATTTACCCATTCCATAAGACCATTTGGGTTGAATGATATGGTACCCTTTATACATATCCCGTATTTTTTCGCAGTCATTATAGGATAAAATCCATCCATCGCGAGTCGTCAGAAGTTTGGCAAGTCCTTCATGGTCAAAATCTGTACCTCTTTTTCCGTATAGTTTTTGCTCAATTGAATAAGGAGGATCACAATATAAAAAATCATTTGCATGTTTCGGAATGCTCTCTTTGAAATCGGCTAAATCTACGGTCAGATCTTTAATTGAGAATTTTGCCAATCTTTCTATTGAACTTGGTGTAAAACGTTGGTGCCCTGAAGATATACCTCCAAACAATGTTGTACCACTGAAGGATGAGCGATTTAATGCAAAAAATGCTGCGGCAACTTCAACTCTATCTCTCAAAGTGAATAATGTTTTTTGTAAGTTGTAAAACATGGCAGATGTCATATTTTGGTACTTCCTAACTACTTCTGCGAGGGAAGAAGCATCTTTTAAAAGCACCTGCCAAAATCTTACTAATGGTTCAAAAGCATCATAGCCGTAAACTTTTGTTCCTCTGCTGGCTAACGCTAACTCTATTGACCCACCGCCTATGAAAGGAGAACAAAGTGTAGGTAATCCTTTAGGAATATATTCATTGATAATTTGAGAAACAGCACGGCTCTTACCGCCTGGATAACGAAGGGGAGATTTTGCAAGCATTTCTTGTCTTTATTTGGGTTCTTTAGCAAGCGTCAGAAGTCTCTTTCTCTGGAAATTTGCTCTGAATCTTTCTTGACTGATTCGATGGAAACATCTTGAATTTCTTCTTGCGGCTTTTCCGAATCAGCTAGAGCTTTGGATTTCGCCTTGCATTGTTTGACGACTTTTTTTAGTGTTTTAACTGCGATGAAATTGATACTGAAAACACATGCAGAAGTTATTGCAAGTGCTGGAAAAGGGGTCAAATTGAATATTGGCAAAATCGCTACAATTGTTCCAGCAGTAAGGAGAAACGCTAATTTTTTGCTTCCTATTATCTTGTTTTTCTTGGACTTTATTGGATTTAATTTTTTTATTTTTCCCTTTAGCTTTTTGAAGCCATTTTTGAAAATGTTGCCCTTTTTCTCTACAGGTTTTGTTTTAAAGCTTTTTTTTGCCCACTTGAATCTTTTTTTATCCTTTTTGATCCCTTCTACTTCGGAAATCTTCTCCTCTATGGCAGGTTTCAATGACTTTAGAGGCTGCTTTATGGAATGTAGTGGTTTTGGCTTAGTTTTTTGGCTCTTAGCTTTGCGTGGAACTATATTCTTTAAGCCCTTCTTTGCCTTTTTACATAGCTTCTTTATTTTGTTTGCCATTTCTAAACGCTACCTCCCCTATTATTGCCTCTGCCTCCTGCTGTAAGTACTTGATATTCTTCGGAGTTACATTCGGCTGATGCTATTTTCAGTTGGGCTTATATATCTGTCGTCCATTACATTGCCTAGTTGATAATTTACTATATCAAGACTCGATGCAAACATCTGCACGTTAGCGGCTACGTGCGGTATGACGTAGTTAGCTATAGAGAAAAAAAATTCTTTCTATTTCCATCCTTAGGCAAAATCGAAAATAAGAAGGTTTATTATTTTCACACACGCAAATAAGATAAAGCCTTATTTTCATTTTTTACTTTTTTAAAAATAATGTACAAGCAAGTACTCGATTTTTTACGTTTGCATAATGTAACCAAAGTTGGATTTGAAGCTACATTCTTACCTCTACGTTCTTTCGGCGAAACTATCGATTACCTCCTGGTTTTCCTCTATCATTGCTTTTGCCTCCTGCTGCAGACATTTAATATTTTTAGACGTAACATTATCCATTTCAACCGATGCTATTTTCAGTTGAGATTGTATCCTGATGTATCTGTCGTCTATTACATTGCCTAGTTGATAATTTACTACATCAAGACTCGATGCAAACATCACATTCAGCAGAGGCTTTATCCAGGCTATCTTCCCTAATTTCCTGTACTTTATTCGATTAGATATTCGACCTGTCCCAATTGATACCAGCACTATTTCTTCATTGGGAAAAAGTTTTTTGCTATTCGCATATGTGCATGCCGCTGGGTTATTGGCAAGTACCCCTCCATCCACTAATACTCTCCTTTCTTGGTCAACTTCTAAATACTTAGGTGCAAAATATGTCGGTGCCGCTGTTGTTGCTCTTAGTGCATCTTTCAACTTAATAAAATTCCTGTCTTCTCTCCAGCTTTTTAGGAAAAATGGGCAGTTATTATGAATATCATAACTTGTTATCAGTACCTTGCTTAAAGTGTTTTTTAGAATATCGTCACCAAAGTACTTCTCCAATATCGATTCGATGTTTTCATATGGGTATTGTGCGCAGTTAAACCAAGACAGTATTGATCGTCTGAAGAGTGAAGACTTGAAAATATATGGCCCATACTCCCGATAGAGCTCAATTAAATCATTGGCTGAATATTGAGGATTTTCCCGTTCATCTTTCTTGCATAGGCCAGTTACAATAATCCCACCTGTTGAAGTGCCTGCCATTAAATCAAAAATCTGGGAAATAGGTTTTCTTGCTCTCTTTTCTATTTCTACTAGTATTATCGCTGGTATGATGCCTCTTATGCCTCCACCGTCAACGGATAAGATGTATTTAGTCATTGTGAAATTTAGTCATTATTTGTGTTTGTGAATGTTGTCTAAGTGAAGAAGGTCACCCCTCCTCACTCGACTTCAAAACCGGACTTGTGACTTTCACCACATCCGGCTTCTCTCTAATTTGGTGCTTGTCATGCACACTTCCTATGTACGTAATCATGACAATGCGAATGCAACAAAGATAAATTTTTGAAATCGTTGTTATTCCTATTTTGATCTTGGTGATGGACTTCTAAAAGATCGTCCGATCTAAACCAAAGTTTGCAACACTTACATCTATTCTGTTGCTTCTTCAACAATTTTATTACTCGTGGCGATTTACCTGGTACTTTGCTTAAGCGACTTACCCAATATACCCAATCTCCATCATATAAAGACTTGAATCCTTTCACTTTGATATGCCGTCTTATAGCATGATCTCCGTGCATAACAAGCAGTAGGTTGTCATTTGTCATAAATCGCCAATTGTTATTATCTTTTTTGCGAAAGTATTTTCTCTTAATCCAATGCTTTCCTTTGTTGCGGTGTCTAAAGACTGCCCATTTCCAAAGTTTTCCATGCATGTCATGATCCAATGAACTAAAGACTTTGCGAGACACCACTGAAGAATAATATTGACTCCATCCTCTAATTATCGGATTAAGGTTTCTAATTACTACTTCTTGAGGTGCTCCATGCATCCCTTTAAGTTTTTGCTTGATGATCGTTGCATGTTGTTTTACAGAGAGACGACTTGGTTTTATTAATAACTTATAACCTTTCTTACTTTGTTTTGTTGAGTATTGTCGTATTGTGAACTCAAGAAAATCAAATCCTGGTATTTGCCTTCCCTGAGGGTTTAATGTATGAGATATTTTCGGCTTTGGCGACTTTAGCTCTAATCCAATGGTTTTTAACCATTCTTCTGTTAGAACCTGTTTAAAATCTCGAAGAGATGAGGTAAAATAAGCATAGATTAATAATGAGGTGTCTATGCGGAAAAGTTATCCAAGCAGTATAAGTCGAGAGCAATTTGAAAAAATCA
>JAITUS010000053.1 GCA_031286185.1 Rickettsiales bacterium | reverse complement strand
AGTGGGCTAAATAAGATGTAATGTGGTTGATTTGTTAACACTTTGCACGCTTTTAGGCGAAAAATAGATCATTTAAAGCCTTTTTGCTTGTTCCTCAGCCGGTCCCCTGAACAGATACGGTCGTGATCAGGTAGAAATAGGATTTCAGATCGAAAAACCAGCGGAGGATGGGAAGATTTTTAATTTGTATCATTGTACTACACATCATGATAAAGGGGCTGGCGGAATTTGTCAAGCAGTTTTCTTGTTCCATTTCTATAAATGGCGTGTTATATGCCTAGCGCGCTGCCATTTTTGTCATAGCACGGTCAAACACTCCCAATAACCTCTTAAATAGGCTTGGAGTTAGCGAAGAGATAGGATTAACAGATACGTTACTGTTTTTATCATCTCCATTTGCCTTGTAGTCTATTGAAATAATCCCCCTACTTTTCCCACCAGTAAGAAGTTTTCCGATTATAGGGATTTTCAACAAAGATTTATTAATTGAGTATGCTGGTATTACTTGTCCTTCAACCTGGAACTTATAATCCTTGATATCAAGCCTACCACTAGTGCTAATGCCCAGTTCCGCTCCTTCAAGCCAAGATTCTTCAATTTCAACAATGTCATCTTTGTATGAAAAAGGTGCATTACACTTATAAAAGTATACACCTTCGTCCTTTATAGCATTTACAATACCAGGCAGTGAAGACATCGATAGTAAAGTAGTAAGCAGTGAAGCATCTTTGATATAGAAATTGCTAATAGATAACATGCCGTAATGTTCTCCATTTTCTCTCTTAGGAGATAGACAAAAAGATAATTTGCCGTTTTTAACTGATTTACCAATGCCTAAAGAACGCAAAAGCATACCTGAATTATCCGCATATATTTCGAGCCCTATTCCACTGTATTCCGCTGATATTTTGCTGTTGTCTTCCAAAAACTGTCCTGCAAGTTTACTTCCATTACAATCACCTTTAGTGCAGGTTACATGTAGCTTGGCGTTTTTGATAACAATGCCTTCTTTCATCATTACATTGTCAACATTCATACTTACTTCTATGTTATTGTTGAATCCACCACTATTTTTGCCAAGTAACTCTAAAATATCACTTAAATTAATTTTCTCACCATAAATAGTTATAATGCTTCTTTCTTTACCTAACTCAACTTCTACATTAAGGTCATTGTCCGGCAATTCAAATTTGCCAGAACTCAAATACAAATTCCCACCCTCTACTTTTCCGCTAAATTTTATATCTAGGTCATTTCCTACAACGTCTAATTTGTCTATTAACAATTCACCTGCTCCTTTTAATCTCGTAGAAAACGAAATTTTATTGTGGTCTTCAAAGCGATTCCTCCACCCCAAGTAGCTTGAACGTGACTCAAGCTCTGACAAATCTATATTACCACTAACATATCCCGTCTTATCTTGATTTATCACTGACTCTATATTTGTGTTGACGTAACCACCATCAAAATTAAGTATTTGAGCAGGTAAACCCCCGGTCAAATTCCAAGCAAAACTTTCATTTTTGTTGCTACTTTTCAAGTCGAACAATAGTTGTGTATTATTTACCATACCACTGCCATTTAAATCAATGAAGTCTCTGCCGAAATCAAGTTTAATATCATGCTTACCAAGACTTGCACCATAGACAACCAGATCGTCAATTTTGGAATGAAAATTTGCTAAGAAGTCTACTTTTTTATCGTCGACATTCAGATTAAAAATGCGAAAACTGAATACAGATTTTGCTATTCCACCAATCTTGTCTCTTGTAACCTGAATCATATCATCCAGCTTAAATTTTATAGGCTCATATAACCCGTAAGCATCGCTTGTGGCCTTACCATTGATGACTAGAACTGAATTTTCCTTATCGAGAAAGTTCATTTCAACACTACCACCATCAATAGTGAAATTCTGAAACTCAGCGCTATTTACAGCAATTGTGAGGTTGTTATTTTTGAGAATTAAATCACCGTTTAATCCTTTCACTTGCTCAAAATCTTCATCAAATCTGACACTGCCGTTTTCTATATCGGCAACAATTACGACGTCTGATAGACCATCATTAACTAAGCTGTTGATTTTGCCGTTGAAACTTATGACTGTATTTACAATATCCCCATCAATATTATCACAATACCATTTTTTAAATTCATTGTTCACTATACCATCTGGTATATAAGTACATAAATCCTTCGCGGCAAACTTACTAATGTTGACCCTGAGCAGAGTATGATTTGTACTAAAGTTCATTTTGCCAATCAAAGAAAGGTACATACCATTTAACTTAAAATGAAAGTTTTTTACGCTGATGATTTCATCACTATATGTCAAATTTACATTTACATTAGTCAAGGCTAAGTTTTTACCCGAGTGATTCTCTGTATTTAATACGTATATGTTTCCATCTACAACTTCATCCTTTCCATTAATTCTCATTGAAAAGTTTCCTTTGAATCCTATTTCTTTATCCAAGTTGTAACTTTTAACTAGTGTGGAAAACTCGTTAAATAGCCCCAACTTTAGGTTATAAAATGTTCCATACAAATTTAACAAATTATTGCGGTTTTTTATCGTAATGGATAAATCATCTAGAAACCCTTTACCTTCTCTTGTATGGACACGAATATCCAAAACATTGAAATCTTCCCCCTTCCCTGCATATACCTTATCAATGAAAAATTCACCTTCCGTGCTTTTATTGATAGCAATGTTAGTAATTTCAATTTTTGAACTCACATTTAAGTCAAAAAAGAATTTCCTTACTGCTTTCAAAAAATTTTTCGAATTAAAATCAACTGCTTTGAAGTCATCTTTTTCCTGGTTGATACACACATACACATTATCAGCCGAGACTTGAGAGAAATTTACACTGGTTTTTAACAAAGAACTGAACTTAAAATGTACAAAAAGGTTAGGGACTTTTATAGTAAAGCCAGGATTCACTATTTTTAAATCTGTAATGACTAGATATGGATCTGTGTCATCTCTTTGCCAAATAACTGAAGTACTCTCCATACTGACGTCTGAGTTGGCAAACGTTTTCGATATCTTATTCTTTAAGTAAAAATTGATATAACTAATATTAACTTCCAAGGGACTCTTATCTTTGAAAAAGACAAAGAAGCAGAGCGTAAATAATAAAACTATAGAAAATAATATAGTGATTTTTTTAAGCATCGATTATTGCTTTTCTTGCTAAACTATCAGCCTCCTCATTATATTTATCGCCATTGTGAGCTTTAACCCACCTCCAATTAATCTCGTGTTGTGAAGCAATGTTATCCAATTCTTTCCACAACTCCATATTTTTTACTGATTTTTTACTACTTGTCTTCCAGCCATTCACTTTCCACTTATTTATCCACTCTATTATACCATGTTTGACATAGAGACTATCCGTATATAAATTAATATTACAAGAAAATTTTAACGCCTTCAGTCCATTAATCACTGCTGTTAACTCCATTTTATTGTTTGTAGTATTTTCTTCCCTACCATAAACATCCTTTCTATGATTTTGAAATAGTATAATTGCCGCCCATCCTCCTGCTCCAGGATTACCAAGGCACGCTCCATCCGTGTATATTGTCACTTCCTTTTTATTCATCCTTAATTATATGAATTAACAAAGTATATAGTTGCTTTTATGAAAGCACAATTTCAATGAGACACATGGATACAAGGCGTTTAAGCTGTACCCTTAAATTTTATTATAGAAACAAAGAAAAGCGCAACAACGAACACTATTAGAAGGAAAAACAAAAAATAGTTTTTATGTTTCTGCCGTTCTTTCATAGCTAAAACAAATCAGTAGAACAAAAAATAACACTAGTAAACAGAAAAAATAGATAAGAAATTGAATAAGAAAACATTTTTTTCTGTGAGCTATGATTCTTGAGCCTTATAATAGATACAGCATACCAAATAAAAATGCAACCCTTAAGGATTGCAAGACTTAGGTAAAATAGAGCATTTTTCAAAAACAGTGCTGGAAGTAAGCTAGTTAGCACCAGCAACACACTGTAAATTAATATATGTTTTCTTGTTTTCTCTGGACCATAAACGACATTGAACATTGGAATCGACGCTTTTACATAGTCCTCGGACTTATTTAAGGATAGAGCCCAAAAGTGCGGTGGGGTCCACATGAAAATTATTAGGAATAGAATAAAACCTTCCCAACTTACAGAGTTAGTCACAATTGCCCAACCAATCATTGGAGGGAAAGCACCTGATGCACCGCCGATAACAATATTTTGCGGAGTGCGTCTTTTGAGCCAAATTGTGTATACGAAAACGTAAAATAATATGCTAACTGCAAGTAAAGCGGCGGAAATATAGTTCACTGCTATTGCCATAATAAATACCGACAATACTCCAAGGGTTATACCAAATTCGAGCGCACTTTCTGCAGAAACTCTACCTGAAGGTATAGGACGATCTTTTGTTCTTTTCATGAGAAGATCTATGTCCCTATCATACCACATATTTATGGCACCCGCGGATCCTGAACCAAGAGCAACACATACAAGGGATATTAGTGCAAGAAAAGGATGAATACTACCTGGTGCAGCAACCATTCCAGCAACTGCAGTAAATACTACAAGGTACATTATCCTTAGCTTCAGCAAACGCCAAAAATCCAGTATTGTTGATTCAACATTCAACAAAGCACTTGTGTACATTCTATTTTACCACTGGCGGTTTTTCGAAAGTATGAAAAGGTGGTGGTGAAGATATTGTCCACTCCAAGGTATCACCTCCCCAAGGGTTATTTCCAGCTTTCTTGCCCCATTTGAAGAGGTGTACAACTATAAACACAAAAAGCATAACTGAAATGAAGGACATATATGAACCAATTGAGGACACATAATTCCAAGGAATGAACGCATCTGGATAGTTGGGTATACGCCTTGGCATACCAGCTAATCCCAGAAAATGCTGAGGTAAGAAAGTGATATTGGTGCTAATAAAAGTAAGCCAAAAATGTATTTTTCCCAGGCATTCATTATATTGTTTACCCGACATTTTACCTATCCAATAATAAAAGCCAGCAAAGGCTCCAAATATTGCAGCAAGTGACATGACATAGTGAAAGTGAGCAACAACATAATAGGTATCGTGCAAAAGCTTATCTATTCCACCTTGAGACAGAATTATTCCGGTTATGCCACCGCCAACAAACATGAAAATAAAACCTAGTGCAAATAGCATAGGGGTTTTAAGCTCAATCGCTCCACCCCACATAGTTGCAATCCAGCTAAAGACTTTAACACCAGTTATAACACCAATGAAAATTGTGCTGGTGCTAAAAAATATGGCTGCATCTTCACTAAGCCCAACAGTAAACATATGGTGAGCCCAAACCATAAAGCCAAATACTGCTATGCCTATCATTGCATAAACCATTCCCATATAACCAAATATCGGCCTATGAGAAAAAGTTGACACGACTTGGCTTATGATACCAAACGCAGGAAAAATAATTATATAAACTTCCGGATGACCAAAAAACCAAAATAGATGTTGAAACAATACGGGGTCACCACCTCCGGCAGGATCAAAAAAGGAAGTACCAATATTGCGATCAGTAAGCAGCATAGTTATAGCACCAGCGAGCACCGGTAAAGCAACAATTAGCATGAATGACGTTAATAAAACAGACCAAACAAATAGTGGCATCTTAGTTAATGACATGCCCTTTGCACGCATGTTAAATATAGTAACTATAAAATTGATCGCTCCAACAATCGATGACATACCAGCAATATGGAGTGCAAGTATGGCAAGGTCAACTCCTGCACTTGGATGAGACATGATTTGCGACAGAGGTGGGTATAAAGTCCAACCTGTTCCAGGACCTTCGCCAGCAAATACTGAAAGGACAAGCAAAATAAAAGATGATACTAACAACCAAAAACTCAAATTATTCATACGGGGGAATGCCATATCTGGCGCACCAATCATAAGAGGCACAAACCAATTACCAAACCCTCCCATTAGTGCTGGCATTATCATAAAAAACACCATTATTACCGCATGCCCTGTAACCATTACGTTATATAATTGATAGTTATTGTTAAGTATATTAATGTGCATTAGTTGAGTACGAATAACCACTGATAACAATCCACCAATAATTCCAGCTAGTATGGAGAAAATAATGTACAGCGTTCCTATGTCTTTATGATTAGTAGAAAATAGCCAACGCTTTATACCTTTTGGTACATCACTCATATCTACACTCCCAATTTAACTCACTAATTTTTTATTTTCGATCCACTTATTAAAATCTTCTTTACTTACTGCCTCAACAACAATTGGCATAAACCCATGACCTTGACCACACAATTCATAACATTGCCCATAATAAATACCAGGCTTTTTGACATTAAACCATGCTTCATTTAGTCTTCCTGGTATTGCATCAATTTTTACACCGAAAGCTGGTATTCCCCAGCTGTGTATCACATCTCCTGCCGTCACTTGTAAACGAACGTTAGTATTGATAGGCAAAACAACGTTATTGTCAACAGAGAATAGCTTCAAATCCCCTTCGCTAAAGTCATCTTTTCCTTTAATATAGCTGTCAAACGACACACCTTGATATTCTGGGTATTGATAGCTCCAATACCATTGATGACCAATAACTTTCAGTGTTATGTCAGCCTTTGGTGCCTTTTCCTGTAGCTTAATTAATTCAGCATTTTTAAAGGCCAATACTCCAACAATAATCGTTGGTATAACAAACCAGACGATTTCTAAAAGGATATTATGACTTGTCTTACTTATATTCTTCACTTTGCTCTTACGAAAGCGAAATACTACATAAGCAAGCAGTGCCCATACAAGAAGCATTATTGCAACCATTATACTCATCACGAACGAATGTGACTTAACTACAACTTCCATTATCTCAGTTGCAGGAGAAGGAAATCCAAATTGCCAGGAGGTAGGAGCAGAAGCAACTGATGTACTCGAGTAAAACATTATCAATAATACAAATAACTTCACCATATTTGTTTGCTGTAAAACTAAGTGACATACCGTATAATAGTATATATAAACTTACTATGCAAGCAGAGATTAGCAATGATTAATAATTTTTTAGCATTTAATAGGTATAATAATATAGTACTAATTTAGGGGAAAAAGCATTTACATGAATCTATTTTAAGTTAAAATATTATAATATTTTTAGTTAAGTATTTACTTTAAGTAAATTCTATAATAAGTTTAATAGTGTCTGTTACTGCTAATAACCCTCTAGCCTCACACCTAAAAGCAGTAACAGACACTATTAAACTTTATGACAAATTTACTCATCTGTAAGTATAAAGACCCGCCTCATATTTATATAATACACTATACTTTATTAACTAACTTTTAATGCCTGTAGCAGCATATATAATTTACATATTATAGAAAATAATCATAAAGTATACTACTTGTAACCAATATAAAATTTTTTATTCAGCACCATTTCTATTATTTTGGGGTGTTAAAGCACTTGAAACTTGAAGCAAATGCACCTCGGCTTTCCGCAAGGAATAACTGAGTTATTAAGCTCTGTAAACAAAATTTTTAGAGAAGTCAATAAAATCTTATAACAAATCTCAATGGTAAATTAAAAAGTTTCCCTACGATTAGAGGTTTAGCGAATTTATTATGTATCTTGTTTGACTTCCCGATAACGAAAATTGATATAACCTTTATGCTTAAGAAATTTACCAAGCGAAAAAAAGGCAAAAGAAGCCCTGGTCGGTAGCTAATTGTTGTCTAAGTGAGGAAAGTCGCCTTTCCCCACTCGACTTCAAACCCGGACTTGTGACTTTCACCATATCCGGCTTCTCTCTAATTTGGTGTTTGTCATACATACTTCTCCA
>JAITUS010000033.1 GCA_031286185.1 Rickettsiales bacterium | reverse complement strand
TTCGCCTAAAAGCGTGCAAAGTGTTAACAAATCAACCACATTACATCTTATTTAGCCCACTTTATTCTAACAATTTTGCTTATTTAACCGTTTTCTGCCGCTCCACTGAACAGATACGGAATAACATCGTTTACTATGTTCATATTATAATGTTTGTACAGTTGTGTGTCTGACTGTAAATGAACTACTCAACAGTGACAGACTTAGCTAAATTTCTTGGGCAATCAGCATCCAATCCTTTCTTAACTGCAGTAGTGTAAGCAAGAAATTGCATAGCAACACTGTAGATGATTGGAGAGATAAAATTATCAACGTCTGGAAGTTGTATTACGTCTTTACAAATCCCTCTTAGGAACGGCACTCCTTGCTTGTTACTAAAAGCAATAACTTTGCCTTTTCTTGCTATAATTTCTTGTATGTTGGACAGCGTTTTAAAAAATAAATTGTCATATGGAATGATTGCTATAACAAGTACAGATGAATCTATTAAAGCAATCGAACCGTGCTTCATCTCTCCCGCTGCAATACCGATGGTATTAATATACGAAAGTTCCTTTATTTTCAATGCACCTTCCATTGCAACTCCATATGAGCTTCCTCTGCCGATTAAAATGATGCTGCTATGCTCTAGTATACTGTCTGATATATGTTGTATCTTCATCGCATTTAAAACATGCTCAATATATTCTGGAATAGAGTTGATAGCATTACTCAGTTGCTTTGTTCTCTTTTTATCCAACGTACCTTTTATTTTTCCAAGCTCTAAGGCAAGGCATGCTAAAATTGCAAGTTGCGCAGAAAAGGTTTTTGTTGAAGCAACACCAATTTCTGGTCCAGCAAGAGTATGTAACACGATATCTGAGATTCTTTCAATGCTGCTGTTGAATGTGTTAGTTATGCTAATGATTGTTTGCTTCTGTGATTTTGCATAGCGCAATGCTTCCATGGTATCTGCAGTTTCGCCAGATTGAGAGATGAATAATCCAATACTTCCCTTCTCCAGCTTAATGTTGCTATACCTAAATTCCGACGAGATTTCCAGATATACTCGAACTTGAGCAACACTTTCCAGCCAATATTTTGCTATTAGCCCAGCAAAATAAGATGACCCGCACCCAACTATGGTAATGTAACTAAGTTTAGAAAATAATTTTTTGTTGGCAGATATTACCTCTGTATACTTTTTATAAAATTGGTTTTTTGTTTTGTTTAATATACAAGGCTGTTCAAAAATCTCTTTTAGCATGAAGCTAGAGTAACCGTTTTTGCTGATTAGAAAGCTGCTTGAACTATTATTTTCTATACTGCGTTTAACTCGCGTACCGTTGTTGTATATACTAACCCCGCTAGATTTTATCACTGCAACGTCGTCATCCTCTAGGTATGATATTCTGTCCACTAATGCATTTAAGGTGTTAGAATCAGATGCGGCAAATACGGTGTTGCAGTTATAGCCTATCGCTAAAGGTAGATTTCTTTTTGCGACAAATAGAGCATCTCTATATTCTGCAAACAATAGGACCAAAGCAAACGAGCCATGTAGGTTGCTTAAACACTTAAATAGAGAGTCAACAGGTGACAACCCTCCATTGAGGTATAGGGTTAACATGTTTGGTATGACCTCTGTGTCGGTGTCAGTATGAAACGGCATTCCCTGTTCTTCTAGACCCCTTTTCAGCAAATTGTAATTTTCAATTATACCATTATGGGCGACAACAACATCATTTGTATGAATGGGATGAGCATTTTTAAGATCTGGAACTCCATGTGTAGCCCAGCGAGTATGTACTATGCCGACTGTGCTGCTAGACATCTTGCTGTTGCCAACAACTTCACATAACCTTTCGACTTTACCCTCTGATTTTTTAACCTCTATTTTGCCTTCATTGTTTATGATTGCTATGCCTGAAGAATCGTATCCCCTGTATTCCAATTTCTGCAACCCGGCCAGCAAAGTTGGTATTACTGAATCACCGCTACTTACTACACCGAGTATTCCACACACAACCAAGTGAACCTTTCTTTAGAATTATTAGGCATTTTTGTTTTTGCCCCTTTTTACTTTTATCTGGCTGATTTTTATCATTCTTTCGACTTTACTTTTTTAATTGGGTTAGCTGCTGCTTTCTGAGCCTCTTTGTTTAAAACTTCAGATATAGCGGACTTTAGGACTTTTATCTCAACTTTTGGTGCTATTTCTACTATAAATTGTGCATTTGCTTCATCAACTTTGTTGACTGTGCCTATTATCCCACCAGAAGTAGCAACAGTGTCACCACGCTTTACTTGATCTATCATCTTTCTGAGTTCTTTTAATCTTTTGTGGTGTGGGCGGATAATAAAAAAATAAAACACCACAACTATTAAAGTCAATGGGATAAAATTAGCAAAAGATGCACCAACACTTGATGCATTACTAGCTGCATCTGCTGCAAAAACTTCAGAAATGAACATATTTAATCCTAGTTATCAACGACAAATTTAAGTAAACATGTTTAACTATTAACCACAATATTACTTCATGTCAAGTTTATGAGAGAAAAAACAATACCTTTGCGGTAGCTGGCTGAATTCAGATTTTTTAGCCGTAGAAACAAAAAACTACTTGACAAATTTTAGAACCTGTTTAAACCCTCGAAGAGATGAGGTAAAATAAGCATAGATTAATAATGAGGTGTCTATGCGGAAAAGTTATCCAAGCAGTATAAGTCGAGAGCAATTTGAAAAAATCAGGCCAATTCTGGAGAGTAGC
>JAITUS010000110.1 GCA_031286185.1 Rickettsiales bacterium | reverse complement strand
TTGCAAATTATAAAGTATATGCCAGTAAAGTTGGTGGGGAAGAGGAAATTAACCATTCTTCAATAATATATCTTATTAGCCCTGGAGGAAAATATGTCACACACTTTGCAGCTGATCTAAATTCAGATGAAAGTCAATCTGATAAGATCATAGCTGAGATTAAAAAATATGTAAGTGAGCTATAGGCTTGCCTCATCTGTTTTGTGTTGAACGGATATCATTTTTGCCCGTAATTGTATACTAAGCTCAAGGTATTCGTTTAACAAAGTGTGAGATAGGTGCAAAGTTTCTTCTATGATGTTCTGTAATACCATGGAGGTTTATAGCATCTATGTGCTCTTTTGTCCCATATCCTTTATTTTTATACCAATTATATTCTGGATGTTGATCATGCAACTCTTGCATCAGCTTATCTCTTGTCACTTTTGCGATAATTGAAGCGGCTGCAATTGATATACTCAAACTATCACCGTTTACTATGGACCTCATCTGCCATTTTACTTTGGGTGGTTGATTACCATCAACCAACACATAATCTAATTCTAGACCTAAGTCTATCAATGCACGTTGCATTGAAAGTTTCGTTGCTTGTAAAATGTTGTATGAATTTATTTCTTCAACACTTGCCATTCCTATACCAAATTTTGCAACAGACGTTATTTTTTCATATAGAACTTGCCTGTTTTTAGCAGTCAACTTTTTTGAGTCATTAATTCCTTCAATGATTATATTTCTATCGGTAAATACTACTGCTGCAGATATTACAGGACCAGCTAACGGACCCCTTCCAACTTCGTCTACTCCTGCTATCACTCCTGATAATTTATTTTCTAATGTGAAATCTGGGTATGCCATAAGTTTTTATAACAAGAAAGCTACAGTAAAGATTGAACAGGTAATGGCAATTATCCAAAATTTCATAACTATTTCATTTTCTGACCATCCCTTCTTTTCAAAATGGTGGTGTATTGGCGCCATAAGAAAAATCCTCCTTCCCTTCCCATACTTAAACTTTGTGTATTTAAAATATAGTACCTGAATAATTACAGATAGTGTTTCTATTACAAAAACTATTCCAATAACAGCGAAAAGCACTTCCCTTTTAATGAGGACGCTGATTAGTCCCAAAACTGCACCGATTGATAAACTGCCAACATCACCCATAAACATTTTTGCCGGGTGCGTGTTAACCCACAAGAAACTTAAAATTGCTCCTACAAATGCAATACAGAATAAAATAACGTTCACGTTTGCTTGAGTTATGTACGCAATTAGTCCTAAAGAAACAAAAGAAGTGATAACTTGAGTTGCAGCAAGACCGTCTAGACCATCTGTGATATTTACAGCGTTAGAAGAGCCGACAATCACAAATGCAGCAAACGGAACATATAGGCAGCCAAAGTCGATCGTTATTCCTTTAACTAGAAACGTCTTTGCAACGTCCTCAGCAAAACACAGCTTAAATATGGACATACCAATCAGAGTGACAACAAATTGGATAAGTATTTTGGTTTTTGCGCTTAAACCTCGATGACTATTTGCTTTTAATTTTAGATAATCGTCAATAAATCCAATCAGAGCAAAAAACAGAGTTATAAATACCAGCAATAGAATTTCTGGCGTTAGTTGAGTCCAAAGTAGAATTGGTAGTAAAGAAGAAATCAGTATTACTACCCCGCCCATGGTAGGGGTATTTTTTTTTGTCATTAAATGGCTTTCTGGTCCACATAACCTGATTGGCTGTCCATTTTTGCTTACTTTTTTTAGAAGTTTTATAAAATAAGGGGAAAGAATGAATCCAAAAATAAACGAGGTGAAAAATATTTTTATAGATGAAGTCATCTATCTATTTAAATTAACCAATTGAGTATTATACCGGATACTCGCAAATATCATAGCACAGAGGATCTGGCATAGTCATTAGAATAACCTAGATTTTAAGTATTGGTGTTTTTTGTAACGCTGTTGCTCTTAAATCACACTAAGCTAAACATTAAAAAATTTACTAAGCAAGAAAAAAAGGCAAAAGAAACTCTATTCAGTATTTATTTTCAGTATTGGCGTTTTTATGTTGTAAACACTGCAATTTAGCTGCTTTTAAACGCAACTAGTCTAAGCTATAATACTTCAGAAATTTACCAGACAAAAAATAAAGACAATAAAACCCCGAGGCAGCTAGTTATTCCACTCTCTATTTTAAAATCTGACATTGGGTGATGTCTTAAACGACTTATAAGCGCGGTTCAGCTTGTATGGGTAAAAACCCGAAGTTTTGAAAAGACATGCAGTGCACATAGTACGCCAAATACAAGTTTTCTTGTCATTTTAACCTGCACAGATTGGGAAGTTAAATAATAGCTTCATTACTATGATAAGGGTGATGGCGAAGGTTGTCAAGTAGTTTTTTGTTTCATCCAACGCGCTACCAAAGACTATGCAAGAAGTCTATTCTACCAGTATCTCTCTCTTTCCTGAGTAATTTGGAGCGCTGACAATACCTTCTTTTTCCATTCTTTCAACAATATTTGCAGCTCTGTTATAGCCTATTCTAAGTTGTCGTTGAATATAACTAGTTGAAACCTTTTTATCTCTCTGAATGATGGCTACTGCTTGGTTGTACAGGTCGTTCTCCTCATCTTCTGTTTCACCGTCTAATTCTGCAGAGGAATTTTCATCCTCTTGGGTGATTTCCTCCATGTAGTTTGGCTCACCTTGCATTTTCAGATGATCGACTATATTTTGCACTTCATTATCACTCACGAACGGGCCGTGAACTCTAATAATCTTACCACCAGAGGCCATATAGAGCATATCACCCATACCGAGCAATTGTTCAGCCCCCTGTTCACCAAGTATTGTTCTGCTATCTATTTTAGAAGTTACAGCAAAACTGATTCTTGTTGGAAAGTTTGCCTTTATCACACCTGTTATCACATCCACAGATGGACGTTGTGTTGCCATTATGATGTGTATTCCTGCAGCTCTAGCCATTTGCGCTAAACGCTGAATAGAGCACTCTATTTCTTTGCCAGCAACAAGCATCAAATCTGCCATTTCATCCACGATCACCACGATATACGGAAATGTTTCCATCTCGATTGGTATTTTTTCAAACAAGGGTTTGCCTGTTGTTGAGTTAAACCCAATTTGCACAACACGTTCCAATTCTACCCCGCTATTCATCGCTTCTGTGATTTTTTGGTTATAGTTTATCACATTGCGCACGTTCAAATACGACATCATACGGTAGCGATTTTCCATCTCTTTTACTATCCACTTAAGAGCAATAACAGCCTTTTTTGGCTCCGTTACCACTGGCGTTATGAGATGCGGTATCGCATCATATATTGAAAGCTCAAGCATTTTGGGGTCGATCATTATCATCTTGCATTCATTGGGATTTAATCGATAAACGAGTGAAAGAATCATGGTGTTAATTGCAACTGATTTACCCGATCCTGTGGTTCCAGCAACGAGCAAGTGCGGCATTTTGGCCAAATCGGCAATAACTGATTTTCCACTTATTTCTTTGCCAAGCGCAATTGGAAGATTTAAGTTTGCATTTTGGTATTCTGGCGATTCGAGTAAGTCGCGCAGCATGACAATTTCTCGCTCCTTGTTTGGCAATTCTATTCCCATGGCGTTTTGTCCACGAATTATTGAAATACGCGCAGAGAGCGCACTCATTGAACGTGCAATGTCATCCGCAAGACCAATTACTCTTGCAGACTTTGTGCCAGCCTGTGGCTCAAGTTTGTATAAAGTCACAACTGGTCCATAACATACATTGATAATTTTTCCTTGCACGCCAAAATCACTCAGAACCTGCTCCAGCAAAGATAAATTCTTGTTGCTCTCCACTTCGTTTAGCTGTTTTCTCTGCAAAGGCTCTTCTACTTTGGGAAGTAAATGAATGCTTGGAAACTCAAACTCTCTAAAAGGTTTAAAAATCTCTCCGGTAGCTTTTTTCTGTCTTTCTTTTGGTTGTTGTATGGTAGTAATTTGAGCTCCATGTTGTTCTTCTACTACTGATGATGCAATAGAATGTTCAACAGTTTTACGTAACCTGAAAAACAGAACATTTGCAAAAAGGGAAGCTATTTTTTTGCACAAGAAGAATATAGAGTAAATCGTTCTCTTCCAACCAATTAGTCCCACAATACCTATTGATGTTGCTACTGTGAATATATAAAACGGGTAGTTACTAATTAGCGCATTTCCTATTATTCCACCGTGCATATACCTTGCAGTGATGCCGAGCGAAAGTTGTGCTAATATAGCGCATATTCCTAAATTGATTAATGCTAAGTAGAGAATTTTCAGCAACCTTTTTGATGGTCTGAGGGTCAAAAAATAAACTATAGTTGTAGCTATTGCAATACTAGTTAATCCAAGGAATTGAACTAATATATCAGCTAAATACGAACCTACTATTCCACCTAAATTTGTTATTTCTTCGTCTGTAGCTGTGTCTAAGGATGGATCTTTATAGTTGTAGCTAAAAACTGATATATATACATATATCAGGAGCAATAGGTATATTGCTGATTTCAGATATTTTTTTAGCATCTACTTAAAAGTAGTAATTTATCGTATATTTTACAAAGTGAATTGCTATTAGCAATATCATCACAGATAAATCTAACCCGTTGAATGGTCGTATATACCTTCTAATAACCTTTAGTGGTGGATGGGTAAGTCGGTTCAAAGTGTGCATTATGTTGCTCACAACTTCGTTATATATATTTACCACATTAAGCTTAATCAGCCAATTTAAAGCAATCCAACATATTAGAATGAAGCTATAAAGATCAAACGACGTGTTGAGTAAATATATTATTGGATGCATGCACGTTTATTACATGAAAATTATATATAAAGATAGATATTTAGGAATTCTAAATCAATCTCTTTAAGTAATACTTCCTCTATGCTTATTACTTGATTAGACCACCTTTTTCCTCTCTCGCATGTCACGAAGCTAGGTTCGCAACTACTGATCGCGCAGTTGGTCTATGGATATAATACTGCCATTTGGTAGGCTTTCAGTACGTCTTTCACTGTTATATTCTTTGTCAGAATCGATACTGATCTTGTCAAATATTAAAACATCCCCTGAAACTTATCATGAAATTCACTAATAGCAAAAAATGGTACGGTAATTTGCTCTTGTTTTCCGCGAAAACTCAAACTTACGCCAAATTTATCCTCAAAAATTTTTAAATCATAGAATTGATGTTGTAATATAATAAGTACTTGAGTAGGGTATGACTTTCTTAGGATCTGATACGATAACACCGTTAAAATAAGTGAAAAATAATATTTCTAAATGAGGAGTAAAATCATTGCCTGATATGATATCTAAAGCTTTTTTAATGACTTGAAACTTGGCGAAATTAAGCGATCTCTTATAATCTATTTTGTCCATACAACTTTTGCACATGTAAATTCTGGGGGAACTTCTGTTACCCGGCGTTCCCTGAACCGTGCTTGTAGCAATGAAGTTATAGTGCTAAATTAAGCAGCTAATGCTACATCGCTGTCAGCAGCAAAATTATCGTTTGCATTCAAATTACGAACTCTTAACGGTGGTGTCTAACCGAGCAAAGTTACCATCTTTACTATGCATGTCGATCCTTATTCGCCCCCATATAAATTAAAAACATGGTGGAGGCGCCGAGTACTGCCCTCGGGTCCAATACACCTATTACAAAGTAATTTTATTGCCATAGTGTATAAAATGCACATAGCTATTATATAATAATATTAAGTAAATGTCAAGATATTTAACTTTCAGTTAATCGGTAGCTAATACCAATTCCCATCACACAAGGAACAGATACACAACAGTGGAAAAAAGTTATAACGTCATTCAATAGAAACGAAAAAACTACTTGACAAATCTTGCCACTCCCCTTACTCTAATACTAGAGCTATTTATTTAGCTTCAATCTGTGCAGATTAAGCGACGAAAGTATCACGTAGTTGGCGTCTTATGTTTAATTTTTTGCACTATGTGCACTTCATGTCTTTATTAATTTTACCTAGACTCTAGGTTTTTGCCTATACAAGCTGAAACGCGCTTATAAGTCGTTTAAGACAGTATAGTACGCCAATTTGCAGGATTAGAGAGTGAGCAACTTCTACCACGGGGTTCTTTTACCTTTTTTTCTGCTTAGTAAATTTCTTAGCGTTAAAGCTAAGGGTCTGTTGAAGTTTAAAAGTCGCTAAATTGCAGCGTTTAAAACTTTAAAAAACGCCAATACTGAAAATGAATACTACTAGGGCTTCTTTTACCTTTTTTTCTGCTTAGTAAATTTCTTAGATATTATCTTGAATTTTATAGCTTACCAGCGTCGCGCGCTGGGATGACAAGAAGAGGGTACTGGGATGAGTGTGCCGTAGAAGCGGTAAGCTGAAGCTGCACAATAGATGAGGGTGGGCCCCTCGGAGCCGGTTTACAAGAGCAGGCTTCAAACAGCCATAAGCTACTTAGGTTAAGAGC
>JAITUS010000071.1 GCA_031286185.1 Rickettsiales bacterium | reverse complement strand
TTGGCGTCTCATGTTTAATTTTTTGCACTATGTGCACCGTATGTCTTTATAAAACTTCTGGTTTTTTACCTATACAAGCTGAAACGCGCTTATAAGTCGTTTAAGACATCAAAAAACGCCAATGTTATAAGATAGATAGTGAATAACTAGCTACTCAGGGTTTTTTTGCCTTTTTTTCTGCTTAGTGAATTTCTTAAATATTTATGGCTAAGGTTAGTTGCATTTAAAAGCAGCTAAGTCGCACTTATTAAGCGTTTAGGGTAAAAAAAACACCAACATTTCGACACAAAAGTAAATAACTAGCCACCACGGGGCTTCTTTTGCCTTTTCCTCTATTTAGTAAAGTTTTTAATGTTTATAGCTAAAGTAATTTTAGAGCATGCAGCGTTATAAAAAACGTCAAAAATAATTACCTTTTAGTTCGAGTCAAACAAGTCTAATGTAGCTATAATTACTACAGCACATAATTTATAGGATTATTGCATAGTCAAATGCTTTTTCAAATCACTGAAGTCAAGCGGATCATCTTTCACGACCCGCGCTTATTTTATCTACTTCAGGAGTATTGACAGGCGTTATCACCGGGTTCTTAAGTCTTGTTACTTACTCTAAACCCTTGCTTATGGTTCGGTTTTGACTTAGAATATTATCGAGGTGCTTGCTCTGTTGTTGCACCTTGTTATCTGACGTATCTCTCTGAGTAGCTCCTTTCATGTTATAAGCATTCTCTACACTCTTTTCATCTTCACCTAAAAGTTTTTCTAGTGCCCTCTTAACAAAGCGCCTTAGAAGACTCAAAAGCCCTTCTTCTTTTTGATTTTCTTGAGGCACATTATCTTCTTTACTCAACCCAGGCTTTTTATCACTGGATTTCTCTCTTATAGGACTTCCACTCATCGAAGAGGAATCAATAGCCTGTGATTTAGACTCCGACAGAGCTTGAGCCTTCGCATTCACCGATAGTTGTGTGTCTGTTTGCACAGGAGTCTCTTTTTGTCCGCTTTGCTCAAAGCTTTTACCTTCTGCTGTAGGCTTTTTGGGAGTGTCTTGGAGTTCTTTGTCACTTTTTGGTCCTGCAACTTTTTCACTTCTGAAAATACCCTTGCCTTTATATTGTCGGTCAAGCTCAGCAATCCTTTCAAAATCTTGATGTACTTTTTCAGCTGCATGGCTCTTTTGACTTTCAAGCTTCTGATTCAATTTAGCAATGTCTTTACTTTATCTTCTAATGAAGCTCCTTCTGGGAAAGGACCTGGGGAACGTCCCAAGACATCTTTAATTTTTTTTCAACACTTCCTTCAGCTATACGTCCTTTTTGAGCTTTAAGCGCCCGGTTCAATTTAGCAATAGTCTTTACTTTATCTTCTAATGAAGTACCTTCTGGGAAAGGACCTGGGAAACACCCAAAAACATCTTTAAATTTTTTTTCAACACCTGTTTGAGGTGTATCTTGTATCTGTTCAGGGAACCGGCTGAGAAACAAGCAAAAAGGCTTTAAATGATCTATTTTTCGCCTAAAAGCGTGCAAAGTGTTAACAAATCAACCACATTACATCTTAATTTAGCCCTCTTTATTCTAACAATTTTGCTTATTTAACCGCTTTCTGCCGCTCCACTGAACAGATACTGTATCTTTAACTTCAGTCATACCTACTCCTAATAAAGCTCATAAAACCAGTGTATTAGCTCATTATGTAGAAATGGTTAACACAACTTGCAATAAATAGTGTTTCTTGTGATCATCAAGAGCGTCCTATTTATATTTTTTTCATCAAAATGTTATTTACTTATTAACCTAAAATACGTAACAATGTAGAAATGAAAAACAGCCAATTAGCAGTAGTATTCGATTGGGATAATACCTTAGTTGACACCCAAGACAATATTTCTAATGCCATTAAGCATACCTTAGGCTCAATGGGGTACAGTGATAAAGTTGCTGATAGAAATTCCCATGAGTCGAGAAAGAGCTACATGGTCAATTTATTTGGCGATCAGTGGAAAAAAGCTAATCAGATATACCAACAATACCTAGATAATGCACTGTTGCAAAACATTACTCTAAATCAAGGAGTAGAGAAAATGTTGCAGACATTGAAAAGCCATAATATTTATCTAGCAATAGTAAGTAATAAGAAAAACATTAATTTACGTGAAGAAGTTGCCTATTTTAAGCTAGACTCTTACTTTGAGAGAGTAGTTGGTTCATGCGATACTGCGGAAGATAAACCATCTGCAACTCCACTGCTGTTTGCACTAGAAGAGAGTACATTGCCTATAAATAGAGAAAATGTGTTTTTTGTTGGTGACAGTATCACAGATATTTTGTGTGCACAAAACGCCAATTGTTTATCTATTATATATGGTCAATCAATAAGTGGATACGAAGATTTATTATGTTTTCAACATTTTGATAAACTTACAGATTTTATAATAAAATATTTAAAAGATAGGTAATGACTGCTGTTATAGAAATTGCCAGTATAAAAAGGCGCTTTTGTGCATATTTAATAGATGTGGCAATTTTATTAATTCCAAACTTATTAATCATACTATTGTTAAAGAATTTTCCGTTAATTTTACATCTATCATATATGTGTGTAAATTGCAGTTACTTCACATATTTTATATCTTCAGCAGCTCAGGCAACTCCCGGTCAGCAGTTAATGAACATACATACCATAAGCCTAGACGGTTCTAAAATAGACTTGAGTTTAGCATTTGATAGAAACATTTCTCAGTTTTTTCTTCATCTATTGAACAACGTAATAGCTATCCTCATCGAGCTTTTCCAAGAACAAAACATGTTAGTAAGCGCTTTAAGCATACTGGGAGTAATTATGTTGCTGCTCACCTTTTGCTGGTATTTAGTGGCTTGCTTCTCTCAAAAGAAACAGACATATCATGATATGCTATTTGGTACGATTGTTGTGAAAGGAGCTATCAAATAGATTAAATCTTTTACATACCCAATTTATGGTAAGAAATTTTCAGGAGAAACGCGATGAGCACCGCAGAATACTTGAAGTATTGAAAATGTCGAGATTATAGTGAGCAATTGGAGAAGTTTTTCGGATCGACAGAAAAAACTGCTCAGAAGCAATATTTAAGAGGTGTAGTCTGACTTGTAGGATTTTGTCTAGCCGGCACTTTCCGCAAATGCGACTTATTAACACCATATAAAGCATTTGACAGTTACTAGAACGCTAACTAAGGTATTGCTAATATATTAATGGAAGGGCAAAGTGAATCTTAGTAAATATGTAAAAGGTAACGCTTTAGAAATATCGTGGGCTGCAATTAGTAAAGATACCACTTTAGAGGTGTCATGGACTACAATTAATGTGAGAACCTGTTTAAAATCTCGAAGAGATGAGGTAAAATAAGCATAGATTAATAATGAGGTGTCTATGCGGAAAAGTTATCCAAGCAGTATAAGTCGAGAGCAATTTGAAAAAATCAGG
>JAITUS010000137.1 GCA_031286185.1 Rickettsiales bacterium | reverse complement strand
ATTGTTAGAATAAAGTGGGCTAAATAAGATGTAATGTGGTTGATTTGTTAACACTTTGCACGCTTTTAGGCGAAAAATAGATCATTTAAAGCCTTTTTGCTTGTTCCTCAGCCGGTCCCTTGAATAGATACGATCATAATAATCAATACATGAAAAGTCGTGAATATGTAGGCTACAGAGCAGGGAAAGTGTACTCACTATGTCAACTGGCTGCTTTCTTAGCAACTAGCATAATATTGCAGCCTTTACTTTTGACAGCAGCATATTTGTCGTACTTTCCACTCAAGTTATTTTCAAAGATAACAGGGGACAACTGTTTAAAAGCAAGTACAAGGTAATTGGTCGATCATTCAAACGTATTTTTAGATATTGGACAGGAATGCGCTAGTGCAGTGTCCAGAGTATTTAATAAGATTGTAAGTTACGTCTGTGCTGCTGTCGTTTGGGCTGCTGCATTGATCATAACTCCACTCGTGTGGGCTTGTAACAAAGTACAAAGTAAGCTGAGTGAAATACAGGAACCAGAAAATTTAGTCAATGGCATACCACAGACTGAGTTGTAATACCAACCTTCGTTATTGGGAAGGCGAATAGGACACATTACAAATTTGCTTATACCCCCAATTATAGGCAAGACGGCATCTTTTTAATTTGTTCTATTATCAGTGAAATTTGGTATAGAAAATTTTGAAAAATTGTTTAACAGCTAGAATAATGAAGTTAAAAGTCTTGGAAGGCGTTTAAAAGATACAGCCAATAAGATGTGTGATCACCTGTATTTATAACCATCAACAATAAATTTAAATGGTATTATACCACTTAGAGCTGCCTGAGTATTGGACAAAGTAAAGCTGATATCAACAGTTTGATTCTTCACCTTCTTATTTTGTTCAGTTGTAAAAACTACAACAGCACTTCCGGCGAATGTGACTAGGTCCTTAATTGGTCGGTCAATGGATAACTTTACTACATTTATGTTGGAAAATTTTTTCTTGGGTAAAGACAAATCACTAGTTTCATTGCTCATTTTTTCTTGAAAACCTTGATAAACTTTATATATAGAGTTGTTTTGTATGAAATTTTCTCGGTATTCTGGCTCAATGACTCTACTAGATTCATATGTTTCAACGTATTTACTTACTAAGTACCTGGCTATAGAAGTGTATTCATCTTCTTCATTAAAACTAAGCTTACGTATTATAGAGAACTCATCTTCTGTGTAATTCACATATTTCACAAAATTTAAATCTCTTTTAATAGGGAACAACAGGTATATATTCAGTAGTAATAAACATAAACACACTAGGAGAAATGATACTATCGATACCATCCAAGACCTTTCTGCTATACAAGATAGGTATCTATGACAGTACCATTCAATTGCTTTACTAAAATAACTCTTGTTTTTTACTGATTCGAGCAGCTTGTCTTCCATAATATAAAGCCCTATTGAATTATTATAACAACAATAAACCCTAAAAATTCTAAAATATATTTAAAATTTCTAAAACAGAATGAATGATTATATCACCTTGTTCCGCAATAAGGCAGAATTTGTCGATTTTACTCATATCCACATTTATCATTTTTACATTGAAATTTTCAGGATCATAAGTATTACCATCTGCATTTTTGTGGTAATTATAATAATGTAATCTATCTTGGTCGTCAAAATAACCAAATTCATCAGCGAGGGTTCCCACCTTTCTACCTCTATCACCTTTGACTAGCCCGAATAAATCCGCTGCATGGTTTTGAGACCCAGGCTCAACAGCTCCCTCCATAGTAAAAAACTTAGGTGCATGACCAACAAGCTCCTTAAATTTTAGGTTATGGGTCTTTTTCACACTACCAAAATCCACAAATTTATATTCATCTGAAACACCAGAATATTGTGGATCATATTTTTATATTCAAAAAACTCATTACCTAAAACGTTGCAAAACGTTAACTTATAATCACTGTCATTCAATTTAACAACTTTAAGGTAATGAAAATCTCGAGGAATTTTTACCTCCTCTTCCGTAATATAATTGCGTACAACTAGCTCGCCACTGAGCATGTGATAGCCAATTTTTGGCAAAGTAGCTATATTAATTGTTTTGTTTAGCTTAAAATTTGCTTCATAAATACCATTTGATAACACCTTTCCTTTTTCTAAGGTTACGTCCTGGTCTAGAGCCATATTCTTAATTAAGCTTAATTCTTTCTGCATGTTCAGTATAGCTTTCGTCAAAATTTCTATCGATTGCCATACAGTTAATTTATTATCAGTCAAACTACGTACTTCAAATATCAAATTGACAGTATTTTATCACAAGTTTATGCTAAAAGTATTATGCTTAATGTACTGATGCTATGATATTAATCGCATTAGCTAAAACATGCTTTTTATCTAAGTGGAGCTGCTTAGCAGCAACAAAAAGTTCATCTATTTTTTTCCACTTACTTAGCAAAATTTCAACGCCATTTACCTCTCTTTTTATTTTGTCTAAAACGAAGGTTTGAATTATATATGATGCTAGTTCTAGCTCGATTTCGCTATTCATTACTTTACTAATTGCTTCAGGGTTATTTAATTTACGAAGGAATGTATAAAAGCATTTGCATAATTCATAGGTATCACTACTTATAGCATTTATTATCATTCCTGGTGTTCCAGAGAATAGGGTAACAATTTCATCGAATACTTGATCATCAAATTTACATTGAGATGAAACAACTTGCTTCGTTTCATCATAAGTCAGTGGCAATAAATTTAGCTGAAAGCACCTACATTTGATAGTGGTTTGTATATTGTATGGCTTGTGGCTAATTATGAATATTTTAGAGTTCTTTGGCGGCTCTTCTAATATTTTTAATATCGCATTTTTAGCGTTATTTGTCATTGCTTCTAAGCTATCTATCATAGCTATCTTGTATTCTGATTGAATAGGGCTTAAGTGCAGAAAATTTTTCATTTCTCTCACCTTTTCTACTCCTATTGTATCACCCTCAACAATGTGCAAATCCAACGCTATTTCATCGTAGTTTTTTATAAGGAACCAATTGGAAAAGGATTTTACGAGTGTTGCTTTTCCTATCCCCTTTTTACCACAGACCAGCCAAGATTGAACAGACAAGTTGTCCATTAACTTTTTTTTAGCTTGATCATGACCTATTACTTTTTTCATTCTCCCTCCTATGGACCTCAGTCTGAAAGCATATTACTTGAAGTGAAACTGCACCCTCTCTTAAAACCTTAATCTTATCTTCAGTTAAGTCAATAACAGTAGATTCTATACCGGAAACTAATTTATCATCTTCGACTATCGCAGATAGATGTTGCTTAATAGATTGAGGTATATCGCTTGCTTTGCATACACTTTTTTCTCCTGAAATATTGATACTAGTTGCAACTATCGGGGTTTTCAGCTCATTTAATATTGAAATTGCAATAGGATGATTGGGAACTCTTACGCCTATGCTGCCTTTAAAGAATTCATTTGGTAATATGTTATTATTTTTAAGCGGTAAGATATAGGTAATTGGTCCAGGAGAAAAGTGGTTTATTAAACCAAAGTATCTTTCCTCTAGCTCTGCTATTTTTGTCAAACTGTAAATATCACTAACAGATATAGATAGTGGTTTATTTTGAGAACGCTTCTTTACCTGGTATATTTTCTTTATAGCTCCACTATCTAGTGCACTACAAGCAAGAGCATAAACTGTCTCTGTTGGAAAACACACTAACAAGTTGTTCTGTATTGCATTTATTATTTCAGATATCATATGGATAAAAACTTACATTCATATTACGGCATAAGTAGTAAATAATTTTATTTCGATACCAGCTTTTTTCTGGCGTATTTTTCTTCAGCGATTAAACTGCTACCTTATAATAAATTTTGTCAGTAGCCACTAAGTTTTTTACTTGCCATTCAAACTGAGCCACCACAACTGTACAAACACTTGTTTTACCAGTGTAACGCGCACAACAAGGGGTCATGAAAGTAGTCCTTTTCTTGTCATTCCAGCGCCCCCCTCCTGTCATCCAAGTGTCCCTTCTCCTGTCATCCCAACCCCTATGATGTCATCCCAGTGCTTGACACTGGGATCCATGATACTACTTTAGTAATAAATATTTAAGAAATTTACCAAATGGAGAAAAGGCAAAAGAAACCCCGTGGGCAGCTTATTTCAAAATATATTGGTAGCTAAGCGG
>JAITUS010000114.1 GCA_031286185.1 Rickettsiales bacterium | reverse complement strand
TTAAACATAAGACACCAACTACGTGATACTTTCATCGTTTAATCTGCACAGATTGAAGCTAAATGAATAGCTTCAGTACTATGATAATGGGGTTGGCGGAATTTGTCAAGTAGTTTTTTATGTCGGAACTCTTGAACAAGTTTTTGTTCCTCATGAGTAAATTAATGCTATTCTTTTATTACTGGTCTGAAGTTTTTTTATGTTCATACACTTGCGTGTTCACAGTGTTTATTCACTGCTTGAGAGTTCGGTCAAAATTGAGGAGCTGAGTAGCCTTTGTTTGCGGAATAAAATGCCGGCAGTTGCGATAACTGATTCGGGTAACTTATTTGGCTCACTCGAATTTGCAGAATATGCGGCAAGTAGAGGAATACAGCTAATAATAGGATGCAATATTATAGTTCGACACTCAGAACAAAATCTACCCATATTATTGCTTGCAAAAAACGAGCGGGGGTACGCTAATTTGGTCACTTTGGTGAGTGAGTCCTTTAGAAAGCGCGAAAATAGCAACGATATTCCTTACGTTGATTTTAATGAGCTATTAAATTTAAGTACAGGCCTAATCGCCTTAACCGGTGGATATGATGGCATATTGGCTCAACTGTTGTTGAAGCAAGATAAAGAAACGATAAAAAGACTGCTCTCAGCATTCAATGGTCATTTATACATTGAATTGCAGCGTCATGGGCTTAGTAAAGAGTTGGAGCTCGAAGAAACCTTAATAGACTTTGCTTACCAGCACGATATACCGCTGGTTGCAACGAATGATGTATTTTTTCCCAACAGGTCTGACTATGAAGCTTATGATATATTAACGTGCATATCAGAAGGCAGTTATGCCCTCGAGAACAGCAGAAAGAAGCTAACTACTGAGCATTATTTCAAATCTGTGGCGGAAATGGAGGAGCTATTTAGCGATATCCCCGAAGCGATTCATAATACCTCAGTAGTAGCCAGACGGTGCTCTTATATGCCAAGAAGTAGGCAGCCTATTTTGCCTAAATTTCCTTGTCGAGAGAATAAAACCGAGAATGAAGAACTGAAGGAACAGGCAATTGCGGGGTTGGAACTTCGTATTGCAAATGAAACGGACATAAACCTTAAGCAATACCACGATCGGCTAAATTACGAACTAAGCGTAATAACTTCAATGAACTACGCTGGCTACTTTTTGATAGTTTCTGATTTCATTCGTTGGAGCAAAGCAAATGGTATTCCAGTTGGTCCAGGAAGAGGTTCTGGTGCTGGATCAATTGTTGCTTGGGCGCTGCAGATTACAGATCTTGATCCAATAAAATTTGGTCTGATCTTTGAAAGATTTTTAAATCCTGATCGTATATCGATGCCTGACTTTGATATCGATTTCTGCCAGGAAAAGAGAGATTTAGTTATTGATTATGTTCGGAAAAAGTATGGTTATGTTGCTCAAATAATCACTTTCGGAAAATTACAGGCAAGAGCTGTGCTGCGCGATGTTGGAAGGGTGTTGCAGATGCCTTACGCTCAGGTGGATAAAATATCTAAGATGGTTCCGTTTAATCCGGTAAACCCTGTAACTCTATCACAAGCGATAGAGTTTGATCAAAATCTGCAGAAAGAACAAGATAGTGATGAGGTAATTGCAAAACTCCTTGATATATCTCTCAAGCTTGAAGGAATATATCGTCACGTTTCGACTCATGCGGCTGGAATTGTGATATGCGATCAAAAGTTAGAAAATTTCGTTCCTGTTTATTATGATCCAAATTCAGCTCTGCCAATTACTCAATACAGCATGAAATATGTGGAGAAAGCTGGGCTAATAAAGTTTGACTTTCTCGGACTTGGTACACTGACGCTGATAGATCATGTTTGTCGTTTAATTAATCGCAATGAAAAAAAAATTGATATTTCTTCGGCTCCTTTGGATGATCAGAGAACCTATGAAATGCTCTCAAGAGGTGATTCAATTGGAGTGTTCCAGCTTGAAAGTTCGGGAATGAGAGAAGCTTTAATCAAGATAAAACCAGACTGTATTGAAGATATCATCGCTTTGATTTCCCTTTATCGTCCAGGGCCGATGGATAACATTCCAACTTATGTTGCGAGAAAGCACGGGCTTGAAAAGCCAGATTATATTCATCCATTACTCGAGGGAGTATTAAAAGAAACATTTGGAGTAATAATCTACCAAGAGCAGGTGATGGAAATAGCGCGTATTCTCTCTGGATATAGCTTAGCTGAAGCAGATCTACTGAGGCGTGCTATGGGTAAGAAAATCAAAGAAGAGATGGATAAACAACGCGAACTTTTCATCCAAGGAGCAACGAAAAATGGTGTTGATTATGACAGGGCAAGTTATATTTTTGACCTTGTTGCAAAATTTGCTGGTTATGGATTTAATAAATCTCACGCAGCCGCATATGCAGTGATATCTTACCAAACAGCTTACCTTAAGGCTAACTATCCGTTGGAATTTTTCACAGCCTTGATGAATCTGAATATCGATGACAGAGACAAACTGAATTTGTTTTATCATGCTGCAAAGTTCAGTGGAGTTGCTGTTCTTTCACCTGATATAAACAAATCTAAAGCTGAATTTTCAATAGGGGGTGAACACATACGCTACGGCATTGCTGCTTTGCGTAATGTTGGTTTTTCTATAGCAGAAGGAATAGTGAACACACGTTCAAGCGCTTATAAGGATATATGGGAATTCATTCAAAATTCGGGTCATATAATAAATAAAAGAGCACTAGAAAGCCTAATTAAGTCTGGAGCGTGTGATAGTGTACATCAAAACAGGAAGCAGCTATACGAGTCAATAGACACATTGATTTACTTTGCAAATAAAAATAGGCAGGATAAGGAATTGAATCAAGCTGTTTTGTTTGGCAATCTTGATGTTCTCAAGCCAAAACTTGAGGATGTAGAAGATTTCAATGAAGAGGAAAAATTAGAACATGAGTTGTTTTCGCTGGGATTTTACTTAACTAATCACCCACTTGAAAAATTTAGGGCCCTTTTGAGAAAATTAAATATTGGATTTATCGGAGAAGGTAAGACGACAAAAACTGCTGGTATAATATTAAATGTACGTATGAGAACTTCAGAGCGCGGAAGATTTGTTATACTCACGCTTTCTGATCCCCATAATGTTTCTGAAATAGCATTCTATAATAACGAAATAATAGAGGAGAAAAGAAATTTATTTTCGCCCGGAACATTCGTGATAATTGATCTTGAAGTTTCGGAGAATACAACAAGACTAGCAGGAAAGGATATATCTGAATTTACGGAAAGGATCACTTCTGTAATAAGGAGATTAGTGTTAACTGGATGTGCGGATTCGCAAACAGCTGCTATGAAATTAAGTTCAGTACTGAAAGATAGAGGCAGAACCAAAATCATGCTGGAACTTCTGCTTGAAAAGCATAAAGTGAGTATCTTGTTACCAGGTGCATATTCAATCACTCCTCAAGCTGTTTGTGAGATATCCAATCTAAGCTGGATTAAAGGCATAGAAATTGATACAAATAGCTTGCTTATATAAAAAAGCCTTATATAATGAAATATTTAATCGGTATTAAAGGAAAGATAGTGAATCTTTATGAATTTACTTTTATAGCACAACAGGGCTTATTACAGCAAGAAGTAGAAGAAATGGTCCAAGAGCTAGGTGTTTTATTGAAGAATATTAAAGCAGATATTATGCTTCAGCAAATTAAGGGCATTCTAAAAGAAGGAAATGACAAGCTTGCGAAACAGGAGTCAGAGGTGCGTGCTAAAAACATTCAAGAAAGTTTAGTTGATTATTCTAATTTTTTGGAAGGTTTTGCAAAAATTTTATGGGTTGAGTTGGAAGAAGGTTTTTCAAATTTGAAAGAAGTAGAATCAAAAATTGATAAGGAATTGAAGGGTAGTCTAAAAGGTTTAGGAATAACACAAGATTTTATAAAACTTCCAGAGGGTGGTAAGCAAATTGCTAAGAGCGCATTTATTCGCAGTACAATAAATACTTTAAAGGAAAATATTTCAGAGCATCTAATGAAGATTTTTCAGGAGGTTTTAACAAGTTCCAAAGTAACAGACCAAAATCGATTGAGTAAAGCATTAGAGGCGCTTTTAGGAAATGTTGAAGCTTCAGGATTGATAAAGTATGAATATTGGGGTCTATTAGACTTCGCGTACCCGATAAATAAGATGAAGAGTGGTCATTATTGTATAATGTGCGTGAGTTCTACTTCAAGTATTATGGATGAATTTGTGCGTAGAGTAAAGCTTAACGAGAATATCATTCGCCACTTGTCTGTTCGGGTTGATAAATTTTTTGAAGGTAAATCTCATATGATGAATAAACAAATTGAGGAGCAAAGCGCATAATGACAAAAAGACGAAGTAATTTTAATGATTCTTATGTATCTGTAAATAACAGGACTGGGTTTAGACGTTCTAAAGTTTGTCCTCTTGCTGCGCTGGGAGATGAAGAAATAGATTATAAGAATACGGATTTATTATCAAAATATATCTCTGACTATGGTAGAATATTACCTAGAAGATTAACAGGTGTATGTGCAAAAAAACAGAGGAAATTGCGCTTAGAAATCATAAGGGCACGTTTTTTATCTCGTATTCCTTACTGTACTAGAAAAGTTTAGGTAATTTATGTTAGTAATTTTAAAGGAAAATATAAGGACTCTTGGTAAGTTAGGCGAAATTGTGGAGGTAAAGCCTGGCTATGCACGCAATTTTCTTTTTCCGCAAAAGAAGGCGGTTTAAGCTACTAAGGAGAGTATGGCAAAACTGGAGGAGCAGTGTTCCTTTTTAGAAGAGGAGGACATAAGAAAATTGAATTTGGCAAAGGAGCTTGCAGCGTCTCT
>JAITUS010000104.1 GCA_031286185.1 Rickettsiales bacterium | reverse complement strand
TTTTATTTGCCATTTTTTTCCCTCCTTTTTCTTCCCATTTTAGCGAATTTTGTTACTCCATCTTCGTTATAAGTTTGTGTTTTTTTTTTCTTACTAGAAGAAGTTATATTGCTGAGTTTATCAAGGCGTTTTTTATGTCTACTCTCTTTCGAAAATTCTGTTTCGAGGAATTGCTTGACTATGCCTTTCGCTAATCCACTTGTAGTAAACCCTGCACCAAGACACAGTACATTTGCGTTGCCATGTTCGCGAGCTAATTTTGCAATCTCAACACTATTACATAAAGCGGCGTAGATTCCTTCAAAACGATTCGCTACGGTACTCATACCGAGGCCTGTACCGCAAATTAATATCCCATAATTTGCTTTTTTATTTGTTATATCTCCTACAACTTTGACAGCATAGTCTGGATAATCTACACTCTTTTGCTCAGCAGTGCAGCCACGATCTATCACTGCATAACCCAAGGTTTCCAGGTAAAGTTTTATCTCTGATTTTAATTCATAACCGGCATGGTCTGAGGCAATTGATATTACATCTGCATATAAGAAACTATGACTTAAAGGCATCTAACATGGGTAATTTATTTTAAGCTCTCTGTCAAGCCACCTAGTGCTCCTGATCTTTTAAAAGTTTCGAAGCTTGAAATAAATTTCGAGTCAGGGCAGCATAAATTCTGTATAATTTTTATCCTACCACTCATTCGACAAGTAAGATGGATTACATAGATATTATAAAATCAAGACTGTTACTATCTGACATAGTAGGTAAGAAAGTCAGACTGACAAAAAGCGGAGATAATTTCGTGGGACTTTGCCCATTTCATAATGAAAAAACGCCGTCTTTTTTTGTGAGTAATACTAGGGGATCGTATCACTGTTTTAGCTGTTCTGCTCATGGCGATGTGTTTGAGTTTATTTCACAAACTGAGGGCTTAAGCTTTAAAGAAGCGTTGGAAAGGCTAGCATCAGTTGTAGGTGTTGAGTTACCTAAAAACCTCAATATTACCAAAGAAAGCGACAAACTGTTTTCAACGCTGAATTTAGCTGCAAACTGGTTTGTACAAAAAAATCAAGGTGTTATAGACTATTTAAAGCAACGCAAGATTTCGCCTGAAATCATAGATAAATTTAAGATAGGTTATGCGCCAAGCTCTGGCTTGAAGGAATATTTAAACTCCTCAGATATTGAAGACAAAATTTTGATCGATGTTGGCTTAATAAATAAGAATTCTCGTGATTATTTCTATGACCGGCTGATATTTCCTATACACAACATCGCGGGTAAAGTTATTGGTTTTGGCGGACGTGCACTGAGCTCTGAGCAACAGCCGAAGTATTTAAACAGCCCAGAGAGTCAGCTCTTCAAAAAGAGGGAGAATTTATACGGGCTAAACCTTGCCTTAAGCGAAATACGCAAAAAACAACACATATTTGTTGTTGAAGGGTATATGGATGTAATAGCACTACATCAAGCGGGAATTAGCAATACAGTTGCCCCGCTTGGCACTGCAATTTCTGCAGAGCAGATAAAAAATCTATGGAGATTTGCTAAAGAAATCTCCATCTGTATGGATGGCGATAGTGCTGGACGTCGTGCCGCTACCCGAGTTGCGGAATTTGCTCTGCCAATATTGGAGCCTGGATACACATTAAAGTTTGTGACTTTGCCGAGCGATAAAGACCCATACGATGTATGCAATGAGCTGGAATATAAAAAAGAAGACGTACTCTCTGCGCTTGATCGTTCAACAGAACTGCATTCTGAATATTTATGGCATCACATAGTCAATAGTAGCCTGCAAAGCTACGAAAACCTTGCTCCGGAAAAATATTCAGTTCTTGAGCATAAGTTCATGGAATATGTCAATGCTATCGGTAACAGCAGTATTAGAAGGTATTATAGAGATTATTTTTACAATAAGGCCAGTGAACTAAGAAGAAGCTTCAAAAAGCAGATTTTTAACAGTAAAATTAGAGCAACAAAAGGTGAATATCTGCGCAGCAAATCTCCAGAGCTGATTGAAGCAGAGCAAAATCAAGCCATAATTCTGCGTATAGTAATAGAATTCCCCGAGATCTTACACCATCCTATATTTTTTGAGCAATTTTCTCATTTTGAGTTTACCAATGCCAAGATGAAAAAATTACAACGGCACATAATTGATGTGGCAAGTAATGGAGGCGAACTCAATAAAGAGGCTTTATTACGAGAATTTGAGCAGTTCAATAATATTGAAACCGTAAGGCTTATATTTGAAAAAACTAGCGTATTGAATAGCCAATTAAACGAAAGGAAATCAGCAGAAATTGTGTGGAATAATATAGTGTTACGGAAAGAATTAACCGTGTTACAAGAAGAAAAAATCAAAGCAAGGCTAGGCGGTAATTTTGACTTAGAGGAAAGACTAATAGAGCAAATAAGGCAAATAGAGGATAGTATACAGGAAATGCAAATGGAGTTTATTCAAAAATAGACAGATGCAAAAACTACTTGACAAATTCTTTCAACTTCATTATCATAACAGTAAGGGTATTTCTGACTCAAAACTTGTTTTTGATCTTCAGGCTCAATGACAAAATTCAGTAAAAACTCAGGGTATTTTTTGGCGGATTGTATTAAATTATAGCGGCTGTATGTCTTTTACATTTTTTCTACATTCAGCCAAATCGCGCTTAAACTAAGCGTCAGTAAATTATTATAGCGCCAATTTAAAGTATTATAGAGTCAAAACTCGCTACTCGGGGTTTCTTTGCCTTTTTTCTCATTTGGTAAATTTCTTAATATTTATAGCTAGTTGCAATTTATGAACAAACATTTGTTTTTACAACAAACGGTGTCATTCCAGCACCATAGGGCTACTTTCATGACACCCTGTTTTGGCACTATCAAATCACAATGTTCATGTGTGTAACACTGGCTCAACAATTCCAAAAAAATCCATCAAAAAGGAGGATTATATGTCTATAATAATTTTATCATCAATTTTAGGTCAAGCTGGTAGTATTTTTGGTCCAATTGGCCAGATTATCGGTTCAGAACTCGGTGCTCTTCTTGGTGCACAGCTCGATAATGCAATTTTTGGTTTGGATGCCGAGCAAAAGGTAACGCATGGGGCAAGGCTGAAAAATCTGCAAGTTCAAACCTCAACCTACGGCAGAACAATTCCAATTATCTATGGCACTGCTCGCGTTGCGGGTAATATTATTTGGGCACAGCCAATCTAAAGAGGAAGTAATAATCACCAAAAATAAAACCGGAAGAGGTATGAATGCTGCGTATAGCTACTATGCAACGCTTGCAATTGCAATCTGCAAAGGAGAAGTGGAAAAATTAAATAGAATCTGGGCGGATACAACGTCACTTAGTTTTGATGAAATAGATTATACTTTTTACCGTGGTACAGAAGACCAGAATCCTGATCCATTTATGTCATCAATCGAAGGTGAAGGGAATGTACCAGTTTACAGAGGAATATCTTATATAGTCATCAAGGGTTTTCCTCTAGCAGACTACAATAATCGCGTTCCAGTGTTTACATTTGAGGTGCAAACTGCACTGAAGTCCAGTGGGTTTTCAGTAGCAGAGAGTATTCGGAATATCAATATCATACCAGGTTCAGGGGAGCTTGTTTATGATACGAAAATACAGAAGAAAATTGCGCGAGAAAGAATAAGCAGTAGCCAATATATCCCCTATGGACTGGCACAAAGGGTAAATCACAATAATCACACTAAAAAGAGCGATGCGATGCTTTCTTTGGATCAATTAAAAGAAGGTTTGCCAAATGTTGAGTGGGTGTCGGTGGTAATTAATTGGTTTATGAATAATCTGAATATTAAGGATTGTAAAATATATCCTGCAGTTGAGTTTCAAGACGATTCTGCAGTAGTGCCTGATGATTGGCAAGTGGGAAGTATTACCAGAGATAATGCTCAGCTGATTTCAAAAGATGATAATAGCAATCCAAGGTATGGCGGCACAGTTAGTGATGCAGCACTAATAAGATGTATAGAAGAGCTACATAGCAGAGGTTATAAGGTAATGCTCTATCCGATGCCCTTGCTCGACACAAAAAACAAAGAGTGGCGAGGAAAATTGAGCGGGACTCCTGAAGATATAAGCGATTTTTTTAAGAGTCAGTATAACAAATTCATAGAACATTACGCGAGCATTGCTAAACAGACTAAAGTAGAAGGATTTATCATCGGGTCTGAATTTGCACAGCTTACCAGAGTAAAAGATGCAAAAGGCAATTATCCTGCAGTTATGGAGCTAGCTAAGCTTGCAAAGCAGATAAAACTTCAGCTTGGGAAAGAAGTAATCGTAACTTACGCTGCCGACTGGAGCGAATATCATTCATATGATGGTTGGTATAATATGGATGAACTTTGGTCTTCAGAGTATATCGACGTTATTGGCATAGATGCTTATTTCCCGCTCACTGATGGCCCAGAGCCTCCTTTTGGCTATTCCGCGGAAGATGTAATCAATGGTTAGAACAGTGGAGTTGGGTATGATTATTTCTATGATTACTCAAAAAGTGTCCCTGAGAAGGTAAAGTATAATGACAGCAGATATGCGTGGAAGAATATAGAGAAATGGTGGAGTGAAACTCACGTAAATCCTGATGGCAGCAAAACAAAATGGCAACCAAAGATGAAAAAAATATGGTTTACCGAGTATGGATTTCCCAGTATGAACGGCTGCACTAATGAGCCAAATGTGTTTGTTGATAAAAACAGCATAGAGAGCAAATATCCGCGATATTCAAACGGTGAGGTGAGCTTTCTTGCACAGAAAACTGCAATCGAAGGGACGCTAAGAAAGTGGCAAAACTCAGAAATGGTGGCAAAAATGTTTCTCTGGGCATGGGATGCGAGGCCATTTCCTTATTTTCCCAATTTGTGTGATATGTGGGCTGACTGCCATAATTGGCAGTCAGGGCATTGGACTGAGGGAAAAATTTCACAACTTAATATTTCTGACGTTTTACCTGATCTATTGCAAAAGGCGGGTTTAAAAAGCGATCAATTTGATACAAGCGACGTTAAAGGATTGTTGTCTGGGTATGTAATAAACGATCAACAGCCAATACGTTCAATGATAAAAATGCTGCAAAGTTGCTATTTTTTTGATGTTGTTGAGTGGGATTCTAAGCTGAAATTTGCCCAAAAGGGCAGGGGAGTTATAACTGAAATACCAGTTGATGAAATTGTTTTCAATCACAGCTCAAAGCCAATACAACTTGTGAGCGCCAGTCATCTGGATTTGAGCAGCAAGGTCAGCGTTGTTTATTTTAACCGTAATTTTGGTTATCCAATTGACGTGAAATATGCTGAACTGCCAAGGCAGGGCAATGCTGCAACGGTGAAATACCACTAATCATGGAGGAAGGGGAGGCACAAAATATAGCTGAAGTTTTACTTTATTCTTCGTGGCAAGAGAGAAATATATACAGTTTTAAGCTGCCGATAAAATATGCATGGCTTGTGCCAAGTGATGTCATAACAATTTCAGATGGCGAGAAAAAGCGTATGGTGAGGATTATAAAGACAAAATTTGAAAGCATGTCCATTCAAATAATTGGGGTTGGTTATGACTACTCTATATATGAACTTTCTTTCCCTTCGACAAGATCACTTATGCTTAAAGAATACCCTGCTTCTCACATCAGTAAAACCGTCGTCGAAATGATTGATTTGCCGCATGTTAAAGGCAATATTGCAAGCTTCATTTTAGCTGGTGAGGAAGGAAATTGAAAAGGAGCGACACTCTTTGTTTCGTATGACAATAAAGATTATAAACCTATTGCAAGCACAAACGAGCAGTCTAGTTACGGATATGTAATGGAATCTACAAATGAGGGAATTATAGTAGTGCTGCGTTTTGGTAAGCTGTCGGTCATGAGCCCAATTACAGCCTCAAATTTAGCGCTAGTTGGAAAAGAGGTAATAAAATTCCAAAGAGCTGAGCCCATAGGTAAAGATAAATATAAGCTTAGCAACCTAATTAGAACCTGTTTAAAATTTTTGTAATAGGAGAGAAATGAAGGAGAGAACAATCATCTGTAAGCTAGTGTTGAGTTTCCGCTCGCAATTTTTCCACAATCGTCTGCATTTTTCTAACCAAGCAAAGGGTCTCTCAACAACC
>JAITUS010000082.1 GCA_031286185.1 Rickettsiales bacterium | reverse complement strand
CTTGGTTAGAAAAATGCAGACGATTGTGGAAAAATTGCGAGCGGAAACTCAACACTAGCTTACAGATGATTGTTCTCCCCTTCATTTCTCTCCTATTACGAAGATTTTAAACAGGTTCTAACGACTGGAGTGATTCTATTGTTGGGAGAGTAGTTACTGGTATTGGATCTTCTGCTTCAGCACTCGGACTCTTTAAAATAATAAGCATCTATTACCGTAGAGAAAAATTTGCCATGATGTTCAGCATATCGGTTATTATTGGCATTTCAGGTGGTGTATTTGCTACCAAACCACTACATATCTTATTTGATAAATTTGGATGGGATTCTGTACTGACTACATGTATAATATTTGGATTATTGCTTGCTTTAACTACTTTTATATCTATACCTAAAGTTGGTACCTCAGACGAAAAATTAAACATTAAAAATTTAGGCAAAGTTATATTTAATAAAAACATTTTATTGATAGGTTTGTTTGGCGGTTTTATGGTTGGACCATTAGAAGGCTTTGTAGATGCGTGGTCCGCATCGTTCTTGCATGAGATGTATACCATAGATAGACACGTTGCATATAGTATTTCAAAGTGGATACTGATAGGCTTTGGCTCTGGACACCTATTATTTCCTTATATATTAGCAAAGAATCCAACCAAGCACTATGAGATAATAATTTCTTGTGCTATGGCCATGATAATTGTGTTCTTGTTACTTTTTATATTCGATATCAATACACCTCTGGCATGTGTATTATTCTTTATTATTGGCCTTGCTTCCACATACCAACTTGCTTTGGTCGCTAAAGTTGTAAGTTGTGTGGAAAATGATGCAGTAGCAAGTGCAGGATCTGTAAGTAATTCTATAGTTATAAGTTTTGGTTATTTTTTTCATGTCGTTATTGCAAATATAATGAATTTTTATTGGAACGGTGAAGTTGTCGGTGGAAAGCCATTTTATGGGACTGACGTAATGATTAGATCTATGCTAGTGATACCTATATGTTTATTAATAGGGATGGTAGACTTTTGGTTACTTAAAGTTAAAGCATACTATAAGTAAAGAGTTGATTTTATTTTTAAGGTATGAAAGGAGAGAAGATATAAATTCCCTTTGTAATATGTAGAGTGTCTCGGTGAAAAAGTTGTGCTTGTATTAGAGTAATCTATACCGTACACTATAGATAATGTCTTTATAGACTGGGGTGAATATGTTCAGAAAAGTTGTACAGGATTTCACTAATGTAGCAAGATTTTTTCAAAAGGGCTTGCCACAGCAAGAACCAGCTTTACCTAATGCATATAAATCTAATGACAGAAATGTTACAGGATTAAGCTGTAAAAAGAGTACAACAAAAGTTCAGCAACTAGAGACTTTTTCTACACAATATACCGGAGTATCAAAGTTTCTCCTCGGTAGAATTCCAGCAGGTAGAAGTAGTGGAATTGTAAAACCATCTCTAGGAGGGGATGTTCAGTTTAAAAAACTTGGAGATATTGCTAGATTAAATCCAGCTTTATGTTATAGCGAAGGCCAATCTGTGAGTTTTGTCGCTAGTCAACAGATAGTAAAAAATATTCTTGCAGAAGGAGAAAAAAGTGATATCTTAAGTAAAATAGGGGGTTTAATGCAAAACCCTATAAGCTATAGTTTTAGGGAGGGTGAAATGGTTAAAGGAAGTACGCGAGATGCTGATAAAAACCAACAGCTAGAAGCACTTAAAAGTGCAAATAAAGAGCTGCATACAAAACTACAGGAATTTAAAAATAAAAGTAAAGAACTTAAGGAAGAATTAGACAGAAAAGCCAGTGAAGTTAATACACTTACTGAGAAAAAGGGTCGATTAGAGAAGGAACTAGGTAGTGTAAAGCAAGGCTTGGCTGAAAAAGATAAGGAACTTGAGAGCAAAAATAAAGAATTAGAGAATAAAATTCAGGATCTGCAAACACGACTTAAAAGTAAAGATGAAGAACTGAAAAGTAAAATTCAACAGCTGAAAGCACTTGAAGATGAAAATAAAGAGCTGAAGACAAAGCTGCAAGAGTCTGAAAGCAAAAATAAAGAGCTGGAAGATAATAAAGACAGAAAACCCCCAGCAGTAAATGTTCAAGGAGTAAAAGGTAAGGTAAATTATGCCTCTGCTTCTTTCATATTATCTGGTGTGTGTGCTGCTGGTGCAAGTTTAGCAACGCCTTATTTAGCAATATGCGCTACACTTGCTGTAGCTGCGTCAGTTTTTCTTGCATTAGGGTGTTACTGTTTGTACAAAGCAAATACTACACTTAGCAATGTTGAAGTTGATCAACAAGATAATCAGCGATTGCTTGAAAGTAGTCTGTAGAGTTTTATCTCTACTTTTAGCAGGTTTAAAAGTGCGAGCTATAGTGTTGTATCCATTCAGGGGCGTGGTGAATATTGAAGCAAAAGTGGTGTTATCCCAGTGCTCCGACACTGGGATCCAGGGTACTACTTTAGTAATAAGTATTTAAGAAATTTACCGAATGAAGAAAAAAAGCAAAAGAAACCCTGGTCAATATCTATTTTAGGAACTTGGCGTGTATCTGTTCAGTGGAGCGGCAGAAAACAGTTAAATAAGCAAAATTGTTAGAATAAAGTGGGCTAAATAAGATGTAATGTGGTTGATTTGTCAAACTTTGCACGCTTTTAGGCGAAAAATAGATCATTTAAAGCCTTTTTGCTTGTTCCCTAGCCGGTCCCCTGAACAGATACCTTGGCATTAATGCCCTATATGCTTGACAAGTAGCTGACCTTGGGGTTGTAAATACCCATGATGTCATTATTAAGGGAGATGTCGAAGTTTGTCAAGCAATTTTTTTGTAAAAAAATGAGATTGGTTAAATTTTTAACTAATTTAAAAAAAAGACAAAAAAACCTCGCAACGTGAGTTGTTTACTGTTCTCTCAAAAACTTGGCGTCCGGTTCTCTTTTACACCGCTTAATAAGCGAAGTCCAGCTAATGTAGACAAAAATTTATAAAGACATGCAGTGTCCATGCTGCAAAAATAAAACATAATACGCCTTGTTTTATACTGTGCTTTTGTCACTTAACACAAAGATTAAAGATAAATTTTAGGCTTAAAACACCCATAGTACTATGATAAGGGAGTTGGCAGAATTTGTCAAGTAGTTTTTTGTTCTGTTTCTATGGCTAAAAAATCTGAATCCAGCCAGCTACCGCAATTATTTTTCTTTCATCAAACTTGACATGAAATGGTTAGCAGGTTTACCTCAGTTTACTGTTGACAATCAGGATTAAATATGTTTATTCCTGAAGTTTTTGCAGCAATGGTAAGATTGTGGGTCTTTTCATTTAAATAATGGTTATACGTGATGAATAATTCTTTAAATTCAAAAACAATTTTAAACATTGACGGAAAGTCATATAGCTACTTTAGCCTTAGGGCTGCTGGTAAATTTTTAGGAATAGATCTAACTAAATTACCCTATTCGCTCAAGGTATTGCTTGAGAATTTATTGCGCAACGAAGATGGAGTGAACGTAAAGTTGGATGATATAAAAACACTAGCAAGTTGCGTTGAGAAACAAGTTGATCACGAAATTAGCTATAAACCAGCAAGGGTATTGATGCAGGATTTTACAGGAGTTCCCGCTATTGTCGATTTAGCTTCAATGCGTAGTTATATGAGAAAAAGCGGAGGTGATCCAAATAAAATAAATCCGTCTGTGCCTGTTGATCTTGTGATTGACCATTCTGTTCAAGTAGATAGTTATGCAAATGCTTCTGCATTTGGTAAAAACGTTGAACTGGAAGTAAAAAGAAATTTGGAGAGATATCAATTCTTGAAATGGGGCGAATCATCCTTCACAAATTTTAGAGTAGTGCCACCTGGCACGGGAATTTGCCACCAAGTAAACATCGAGTATTTAGCTCAAGTTGTACGTAACGATAATGGAGTTGTATACCCAGATACCTTAGTTGGTACGGACAGCCACACTACTATGGTGAATAGTTTATCGGTTCTGGGTTGGGGTGTTGGAGGAATAGAAGCTGAGTCTGTGATGCTTGATCAGCCAATTAGTATGGTGATTCCAGAGGTAGTAGGATTTAAATTAATTGGAAAACTTCCAGAAGGAGTAACCGCAACTGATCTAGTGCTAACAGTCACAAATATCTTAAGAACAAAAGGGGTTGTTGGTAAGTTTGTGGAATTTTATGGTGATGGTTTGGATTATTTATCTGTAGCAGATAGGGCAACCATAGCCAACATGGCTCCAGAGTATGGTGCAACTTGTGGATTTTTTCCCATTGATCAGAAAACACTAGATTATTTAAGCTTAACCGGGAGGCCGGAGGAGCTGATTAAGTTGGTTGAAGTCTATGCAAAAGAGCAAGGACTGTGGCGAAGCAGTGACGAGTTGGCGTTTTTTGACGTACTAGAGCTTGATTTATCAAGCGTGGAGCCAGTAATGGCTGGTCCAAAAAGACCACAAGATAAGGTTTTTCTCTCACAAGTGGCAGAGTCTTTTTCTATATCATTTTCAATTAGTGAGTCAAAGGAAAGTGATGTACTTCAAGATGGAAGTGTAGTTATTGCAGCAATAACAAGCTGTACCAACACCTCAAACCCAAGTGTGATGATTGCTGCTGGTCTTGTAGCTCGTAATGCGATAAAACTTGGAATAAAATCAAAGCCTTGGGTTAAAACTTCTCTCGCCCCGGGATCACAAGTTGTAACAGAATATTTAGAAAAATCAGGATTACAGAAAGATCTAAATGCTTTAGGCTTTAATTTGGTTGGATACGGTTGCACAACCTGCATTGGAAATTCCGGTCCACTTGATGAGGATATAGACAATGATATAAAAAGCAAAAACTTAACCATCGCCGCGGTTTTATCTGGTAATCGCAATTTTGAAGGAAGAATCCATCCTTTAGTCAAAGCCAATTATTTAGCATCTCCACCGCTTGTTGTTGTGTATGCACTTGCAGGTACTGTGCAGATTGACTTAGCAAAAGATCCTATATGCAAAGATAAGGATGGAAATGACGTTTACCTCAAAGATATATGGCCAACGAATAGTGAAATCGAAGATTGTGTTAAAAATGTGGTAACACGTGAGATGTTCATACAAAAGTATGAGAATGTTTTCTCCGGTGACGAAAATTGGCAAAAGATAAAGTGCAAGAAAAGTGAAATCTATAACTGGAATACGGAAAGCACTTATATACAGAATCCTCCTTATTTTGATAATTTATCGACGGAGAATGATAAAAATAACGTGGTCGACATAAAGGGTGCGCGAATACTGGCAATGTTTGGCGACAGTGTAACTACTGACCACATTTCTCCTGCTGGAAATATTGCTTCAAATAGTCCTGCGGGTATATATTTGAAAGGTCTTGGAATTGAACCACAGGATTTCAACTCATATGGGTCCCGTCGTGGTAACCATAACGTAATGATGCGTGGAACCTTTGCTAATATCAGAATAAGAAACGAAATGGTGAACAATGAAGGTGGTTATACAAAACACATTCCTTCTCAAGAGATTATGTCAATTTTTGATGCAGCAATGCGGTATAAAGAAGAAGCTGTTCCATTAGTTGTCGTTGCAGGAAAAGAATATGGCACAGGTTCAAGCAGAGACTGGGCAGCAAAGGGTACTGCGCTGCTAGGAATTAAAGCTGTAATTGCAGAAAGCTTTGAACGTATACACAGATCCAACTTAGTCGGTATGAGTGTTCTTCCGCTTGCATTTCAAGATGGAGTAACCAGAAAGATATTTGATGGTAGTGAGATAATGAGCATAAAAGGTGAAATAGTGCCAAATGGAAATCTAGAATGTATCATCAAAAGAAAAGATAATTCAGAGCAATCCATTCAACTTAAGTGCTGTGTACAAACTGCAACTGAGATGAAATACTTAATGAGTGGTGGAGTGTTGAGCTATATACTTCTCTTGACTTAGTGAAGCTATTGCAGTAAGTACTAGGCTTATCAGCATTATGGCAGTGTCAGTGAATTTGCTGTCCATTTAATCGTAAGTTCTAGTAAACATGCAGTTTCATATAGATCATTTTTCAATTGTCGTTTTTTATTTGAAATCCTTCTTGCTATCAAGCCATAAATCTACTGGCTTGATCTCTGCGCAAATAAATGCAAAAAAACTAACCAACGAATAGTTGGTTAGTTTTTTTGCTTTTACACTTATAACCAAAACTATTATAGCATCTAAACAGGCACAGATTGGAATGGCACTAAGGGCATACTGATAAAGCATATAGATCGTACAACTTAACCCCATTCTTGTCTAAAGCTCCAGACCAAGATAAGTCTAGGATTTTGCCTATCACAGTGTGAAAAAACGAACCACCTAACATATTTATACTGTTTTAAATGCTATAGCGATTCCTAAATTCCTTTTTGCTACTAACTCGCTACCTACAGCAAATACTACAAGTTGATAACAACACACAATCCCTACAAAGAAAAAGAGACAGGACAGTGAAGTGCACTATATGTTTTGCTCATTAATAGTAATATAAAAGCTAGTATCATACCAAATCCACACATTATAATAATGACATAGTTGCCCAATTTTTTGCTGAGTCAAGCTAATAATGGGCCACCAAAAAGCATACCAAAAAATACAAACGATATAATACCAGCTGTATCACCTTTATTTAAGTTATAGATGGTCATTAGATATTGCACTCCCCAAACATCAGCAAATCCTTCTAATGAACTTATCACTAAAAAATTAGAAAAGGCCAAACACCAAATCAATCGAGAAGTAAGGACAGATTTCAAATTACCCATTCTAAACTACTCGTTTGAAGCTATAACCTTTTATAGTGAACGCAAAGCAAGGTATGCTGTAAAACCAATTATTATTGATATTACTCCAAGCGTTAAGGCAACATTTTACCACTCATAACTTTCTATTAATAAACCTACAGGCTTGCCTCCACAAATTGCGCCCGTAAGTCCCAAGGTGAACGAAAAACCTATCATTCTTGTGTATTGATCTCTAGGAACCCATTTTGAAACTACTTTAGAGACACCTAAAAACCCAGTTGCAGAACATGCTCCTATTAAAAATCTACTCAATACTGCTAGGTAGAAATCATTTGGTATCTGTTCAGGGGACCGGCTAGGGAACAAGCAAAAAGGCTTTAAATGATCTATTTTTCGCCTAAAAGCGTGCAAAGTGTTAACAAATCAACCACATTACATCTTATTTAGCCCACTTTATTCTAACAATTTTACTTATTTAAACGTTTTCTGCCGCTCCACTGAACAGATACGACGAGAAGGTATCCAAGTCGGACATGAAAAAGGCAGAGCAGAAGGCGTACAAATCGGCGAAGAAAGAGGCAGAGCAGAAGGCGTACAACAGGCTAAAGTAGCTGTAGCTAAAAACTCACTTAAGGCCGGTGTCTCTATAGATGTTATAGCTGAAATTACCGGCCTTCCGGTAGATGAAATAAAACAACCTTAAACGCTAGTTTCCGGTATAGCTTAAAGAAGGACACCACTTTGAGTTTTTCCACCATACTTTTCCTTTGTAAATGAAGCTATACAATGTTAGCGTATTTTCAGTGGCTTCAAGACATAAGAAATTGGCAAAGAAAACAATTCGATTGAGCATCCACATTGGGAGCAATTGTGCAGTAAATCAGTGTCAAGTGTTTTGCAATGTTCATGTGTCAACTTGCATGATACCCTCCTGATAGGTCCAAATCATAATGTTTGTATAGATGTACGCCACACTGCTAGGACGACAAGAAGAGGGCGCTTGGATGACAAAAAGGCTACTTGGAGACGCCATTATAAAGTGACATTAGATTCCAGCGTCACGCGCTGGAATGACAGGAAGGGGATGCGACACCATCATAGAACCTCAGCTATACTCTATGATTTTACATATTAAATTAATTATTTATATCTTTTTGCTAAAGCACAAATTATACTGATATGGAAATTCATGATTTTTTTAAGGAAATCACGTTAAGATTGAAACATATGTTTAAAAATTAAATATGAAATGGAGGACAAAATGTCTAATTATATATCAAAACAAAATAGTGGAACTAGAGTCGTAAGGGATGAACTGCAAACAACAGGTAGGGTCAAAGCAAATGACGATCAATCTGTTGAAGATGTAAAGATCACAAATGATCATGCTTTTTACAAACTGATTTGCGAAAAACAAGCTCACGGTGATTTTTCAGTAGAGCAGTTTGACTTACTATACAAAAAAATCTCTGAGGAGATGATAAAAAAACCTTTTACTATTAAGGAAATAAATGACTTTTGTAGAGAAAAGGATATTCCTTCGTTCACGGTAGATGAGTTACTTACTCTTGTGCCAGAAGAAGACACAAAATGTTATGTAAATTACGAAACAAATTCAGTAAGAAATCATGATCACGGATATATGGCTGATCAGATTAATATAAAAGCTTCATATATAAAGGCGGATTTAGTCAACCATCAAGATTACCAAAACTATATTGTGGATTCAGACGCGTATTATAAATTCATATACAAAAAGAGGGTGGAAGGAGCTATAAGAAGCTGGGTTCTTGAAAATCTTGACAAATCAAGTGAAGAAAGCATGAGAAAGTACTTGGAGAGTGATCCAAATATCCGCGATCAAGAGCTTAAAGACTGGTTGAAAGCTAATCCAGAGGGAGATCTTAGGGAATGGCTTAGTGATCCGGCAAATAAAGGACATACAAATGTGGAATATAATGTGTTATACGAGAAAATCTCTGAAGAACTTGTGCATACTAGCATAAGTGTTGATCAAATTAAGGAGATATATAATAAGTATGATATAACACCTCCAACAGAAAGTGACTTCGAAGGACTGAAGAAAGTGCAGGAAGAAACAAGAGCCAGCGAACATCATGAGCAAGAAACAGGTTTAACATTCCAGGGTAGGATAAATCTAAATGTTACTGATGATAATGCTGATAATAAGTTTAATCTAAATATTGACCTATTTCAGAAAAAAAGTTTTGAAGATCTTACTGATCAAAACAATGATGGTATTATCAATAATGAAGGTCTCCTAAAGTCACTAGAAAACACCGTAAAAACATTTAATGAAGTCTTTGGAATAAAGAAAGATAACAATCCTCTTCTGGCACATGGAAACATTGCTAACTTTAGATTGTTCTTGTTTGAAACTAAGGAAAGCTACCAAAAATATCTAAGTGGCGGTCATGATGTTCGAATACCAAGTAGTGGTGCAGCACAATCTTCTGACAACAACTATATCAGCAATATGTATTCTCACGCTGAAACCGCTAAGAGTGATTTTAACGGTGATAAGAAAGAAAATCACAAGGATTACAACTACGTCATAAAACACGAGCTTGTCCATGCGTTAACGTTCTATTTAACTTCCAAGTTAGATCTTGGTAAAGTTTTAATGGAAGGGTTAGCAGAATACGTAACACTCTTAACAGAAGGAAAAGAACCTGCTGATTTTGCAAAGCTTGTTAACAAAAAATACAAGGACCCTACTCTAAAGGAATATGAGGAACCTACTTTAAAAGGTATAATTGAAGCTACTTACAAGATGGGAGATACGACTCCTTATGAGACGGGAGCAACAGTTATTGCGTATATCGAAGAAACTTATCCAAATTTTATTGATAATTTGCTTTATGCAGCAACTGAAGACAGAAAAACTCTGAATGGTCGTTTTTATTTCAAGGAGATGATGCAAAAGATCTACGATAGTGAAGCAGAAAAGATCCAAAAAGGAGAAGGATTTTCTCATTGGGTAAAAACCCATTCAAGCATGAAAGATAGCACTACTGAGTCTGATCATGTTCAATCTGAGCAACAAGCAGTAGGTAACCAAGAAGACGAGGTGCAGTCCGACAGTTCAAAAGAGCAAGCAAGTGCAACTAAGACAGAAGTTGATGAGTCACACATGAGTCATAGTACCACTAATGTTGTTGCACAAGCTGCTGAAGAGAAAGCTGCATCAAACGACAATGATGAAATGCAATCTGATCGGCCACAAATTCTAACGAGGGTGAAAAGGTCAGCTTTAGTAGAGGACAAAGAGCAAGAGCAGGTAGTGTTGAAAGACACAATCTTGAAAATAGAAAAGAGCTATGACCGAGACTCAGAAGGAAAGCACAAGGCAAATATCACTATAAATTATAATGATGTAAAAGACTTGTATAACAAGGCTGAGGGAGCAGAAAAGCAATCTGTGTGGGAGTTTTGGAACAAACTGCACACATCAGGATACAAGATTGGTGCTTTGCCGGAGGACAGGTATTACTTTCAAGATGGCAAATTCGTAATTCGCGATAGCGATACGAAGAAGTGTATAGCGTTGCCTGAAGATAAGGTGTCCATCAAGATAATGAAAGATGGCGATCATTATGACCTAGCTATATCTAATAAGGAGGGCAAGGTAATAAGTAGTATTACAAAAATAGATAACTTAAACTATGAGTTGCTGTCAGACACAAGTGGTGTCAGTTTAGAAACGCAAGATAGCGCTTCATTTTCAGATCAACATCATGAACATAATCTCTATCTAGAGAATGGTTTAGTGAAAATGTTTGATTGCGCAAGCGATTATGCTTATCACGATCATAACTCGTTTAACGTGGGTTAATACACATAAAGGGCTGCTGTTTTAATGCAGCAGCCCTCATGTGTGTGAGGTTATTATACTAAATCAGGTATTAGCTTTACAGGATTACACATTTTTTTGATATTAGCAAGAACTATAATAATACAGAACTGCCTTGCGTATTGCCAATCCGAATTTTACCTGCTGTAAAATAACACAATCTGCTATATCACTGCTAATCTCAATCCCTCTGTTTATTGGCCCTGGATGCATAACAATCGCACTTGGTTTTGCGCATGATAACTTTCGTGAATCAAGCCCATACAAATGAAAATATTCTCTCTCCGAAGGAATAAAACAACCATTATTCATGCGCTCTTTTTGCAACCTCAAAAGCATAATTACATCGGCATCTTTTATGCCTTCAATTAGCAAATAATGGGATGAATCTACCTCAGGAAAATTTCTACACATCAGAGTTGGTGGTGCAACCAAGCATATTTTTGCTCCAAACATTTTTAGTAATCTTATATTCGATCTTGCAACTCTGCTGTGCAAAATATCTCCGCATATCACAATTTTGAGATCTTTTATTTGCTTTTTATAACTACTGATTACAAAATAGTCCGCAAGGGCTTGAGTTGGATGTTCACTGCTTCCATCACCTGCATTGATTAGTGAGCAGCTAACATGCTCGGCCAGCATATTCAAAATACCGCTGTTTTTTTGCCTGATTACTATATAGTCAGGATTCATCGCATTTAACGTTTTTACCATATCTTTCAAATTTTCTCCTTTATTAATAGAAGAAGATTTTATCGGCAGAGTTACAACGTTTGCCCCAAGACTTTCTGCCGCTATTTCAAAAGAGGCAAGCGTACGCGTTGAATCTTCAAAAAATAGATTTATTACTGTCTTGTTTTCTAAGATATGCCCATTTGCCGCTTCATTTTTCAGGTATTGATCAGCTAACTTAATTATATTTTCTACATCGTTAATTGTGAGATCCTTTATGCTTAGCAGATTCTTTCTATTGCTCATAATTTCTTTTTATTGTATAATTACTACTTACCCCATTCTACTTCCTTATTACCTTTTTTCAATAAGTCCCCTCCATGACAATTATTTTAGCTAACCCTAAATAGGCATTGCATTAAAACAAACTAGTATTAATTGATAATTAGTACTCTGGTTTTATTATGGTTAGTATGTTAATAGTAAGTGGGGTTGGAAATGGTTGCGAAAACTGAAAAGAAAGATGAGAAAATTAGCCTGGGAAGCAAAATACTAGATTACGTGTCGTGGAGAACGGCGCTCACAGTTGCTGCTTTTGCTATTTCAGTTGTTGGTCCTGTTGCTGGTACAGTTGTTGGAACTTTAGCATATGGTAATTATAGGAAGAATAATAGCATTGAAGATGAAAAAAGCAGCAGAGAGAATGCAAAGCCAGGTCGTTTAGAGAAACTCTTATCTAAAGCTGGCACTATTGTGATAAGAATTAGTGCTGTTGCAGTTGGTTTTCTGCTTGGAGGACCAATTGGTAGTATAATTGCTATAGGCCTTATGGTTGTTGATGATGTATCAGGTGGTAAGATTATTCAAGGGGCAAAAAGATACTAGATGCAGGTTATGATGCACTGAGTGCTGCAGGAAAGGCATATTAGATGCAGGAAAATGGGCAGTAAATTAAGATGAAAAGCTCTGGGAAAGAAGTAGAAGTAGAAAAAACAACTAATGAAATAAGAACTCCAACTGAAAAAGCTACAAGGAATAATAGTGAAAAGCGAGAGCTAGGTAATAACCAAATTTGCGGCAATGCAACTGCTAAACTTATGGAAAAAAGGAATTCAGTAACCCGAGAACAAGACGCTGCAAGAGGTTGGCGTATGAATTAGCACAAACCTTTCGTATCTATTCAGGGGCGTGGTGAATATTGAAGCAAAAGTGGTGTCATCCAAGTAGCTTTTTTTGTCATCCCAGTGCGTGACACTGGGACCCAGGATGCTACTTTGGTAATAAATATTTAAGAAATTTACCAGGCAGAAAAAAGACAATAAAACCCCGTGGTAGCTAGTTATTCCACTCTCTATTTTAAAATCTGACGTTGGGTGATGTCTTAAACGACTTATAAGCGCGTTTCA
>JAITUS010000077.1 GCA_031286185.1 Rickettsiales bacterium | reverse complement strand
TGATTTTTTCAAATTGCTCTCGACTTATACTGCTTGGATAACTTTTCCGCATAGACACCTCATTATTAATCTATGCTTATTTTACCTCATCTCTTCGAGATTTTAAACAGGTTCTTAGGGACTGCACCTCTTCTTCACAGCCATTCTCAACAGCTTTTAATATGTCACGCATAATAACTTTACCCTTACTTCAATAATATTTTAATTATTACATATCATGGCACAAAAGTCAATGCGCTTTTTCTGTAGGGTGACATTAGAGTTTAAAACTTCGCTGTTAACTTTCTGTAGAATTAGTGGAACTAGGGATTAGTGCTTGATCAAAGCAACCTAATTAGTTATCCTAAGTTTTTAAATATGGTAAAATGACAGCTTTTGTTCCTCTGGTTATTTTTTTAATCTTATATCTTGGAAGCGGCACTTATTTCTCCTTTATCGGAACTGATAATCCACTTCATCAAGTTTCACCGGTAATTTGCTTACTACCAGCACTATTTTTTGCCATCTCACGCGATACAAACAAAATTCAGCATAACATCGATACTGTTATCGAGGGCATGGGTGACAAAAACACCCTTACTATGTGTTTAATTTTTCTATTTTCCGGAGCATTTTCTTCTGTTACTCAATCAATTGGTAGCGCAGACACTGTTGCTAATCTAATTCTCAATTTCCTTCCAACAAGGTTACTGTTACCTGGAATATTCTTGGCTTCTGCTTTTATTTCAACTGCAATCGGTACGTCCATGGGAGTTGTTGCGCTAATGGTACCAATTGCCGTTAACCTGGCAAAAAGTGGAGCTTTTGGTCTTGAAATAGGAACTGCAACTGTGGTTGGAGGTGCAGTATTTGGTGACAACCTCTCAATGATATCCGACACCACTATTGCATCTGTTTCTTCACAAGGAGCTGCAATAAAGGATAAACTTAAAGTGAACTCTAAAGTAGCACTTGTTGCCAGCATTATAACGCTTGTCTATCTGGCAGTAACTGCAGACAGTACAAAAATTGTTACTATCTCAAACTTAGATTATTTATCGATAATAAAAGTTATCCCTTACATTTCTCTAATAATCATGGGTCTGCTTGAAGTTTCTACTTTAGTAACAATAACTGTAAACATAATTATTGCTGGTGTGCTAGGAATAGTCTTTTTTGACTATGCTATCATTCAATTTCCTCATGACATATATAATGGTTTTAAGAAAGTAAACGAAATAGTGATCTTTGCTCTATTTATTGGTGGACTAAGCCATATAATGTACAAACAAGGTCAAAAAGCATTACATAAACTCATCGATAAAAGTGATATTACAAAGACTAAAACTGAATTTGTGATAGCAGGGATAGCATCTATGTTCACCGTCCTGGTTGCCAATAATACCATTGCTATTTTATTAAGTGGTGGCATTGCAAAAAGGCTTGCACAAAAACACAATATTGCGCCACACCGCAGTGCATACTTATTAGATGTTTTTGCTTGTGCTACAAAAGGCATCTTGCCTTATGGTTCTCAGCTACTGCTAGCAGGTAGCATAGCCTCTATATCACCTATTTCTTTATTAACACATGTGTATTACTGCTTTATTTTAGCGGCAGTTACAATAGGTGAAATAATCATCAACAGTAGACATTATAGGGCTGCAGCTTAATGCATGGGTGGGTTTAGAGTTTCTCTTATCTTTATTTTTACTTATTTCATCTCTTCCAAAGGCTCTATATTAAAGATGAAAAGTCCAGAAGCAATGACGTGTGCTAAGGCTTGGACGAGGAACATTCTTGCAGCGGTGAGACCTAAGTTATCTTCCAGTATGAACCGCATGTTTAAATCGTTTTTGCCATACCCCCATAGAGCATGAAACGTTTCTGCAACTTCAAGTAAGTAGAAGGTGATTCTTTGTGGTTCGTAAAGCCTTGCTGCTATTTCTACCACATCTGGCCATTTTGCTAAGGTTTTTATGAGGAATAGCTCTCCATCTGTCTTTAAAAGTGAAAGATCTGCACTTGGGAGTTCTTTTGGAGCGTTACGCATCAATGAATGAGCACGGGCGTGCGCATATTGCACGTAAAAAATAGGATTATCTTTTGACTGCTCTTTAACTTTAGCAAAATCAAAGTCTAAGACCATATCATTCCTGCGTGTTAGCATTATAAAACGAGTGATGTCCCTGCCAACTTCCCCCACTACATCCTTTGCTGTGAGGAAATTTCCTGATCTTTTGGACATCTTAACAGGTTTTCCATCCTCGAAAAAATTCACGATGTTATGCAGTTTTACCTCTATCTTCGCCTTATTATCGCTCAGCGCAGAGACAACTGCTTTGAGCCTTTTAACATAACCGCCATGGTCACTACCAAGCTCTACGATCATGTTGTTGAAACCACGTGATATCTTATCGAAATGGTAAGCAATATCCGAGGCAAAATAAGTCCAACTGCCATCCTCTTTCTTCAGTGCGCGGTCAACATCATCGCCAAATCTTGTAGAGCGAAATAACATCTCTTTTCTGGAAGTCCAATTTTTGCTTTCTTTGCCTTTTGGTTTTTCTAAGTATCCTTCATACACTAAACCCTTGTCAGACAACATCTTTATGCTTTCTTCGATTTTGCCACTTTCTTGTAGCTCATATTCTGAAGTAAAAACATCGTGACTTACTCCAAGCAAGCTCATGTCTTCCTTTATAAGTTCCAAAATAGAACTCAAAGTATACTCTCTGATTACCTGATTATCTTGACTATTTAAAAGCTTTGAGCCATATTTTTTAGCCAGCCCCTCCCCTATTGGTTTTAAATAGTCACCAGGATACAAACCTTTTTCGATACTGATCTTCTCTCCCAGAGCTTCCCTATATCGCAAATATACTGACCGAACTAGCGTATCTACCTGTGCTCCAGCGTCATTAATGTAGTATTCCTTGGTGACTTTATAACCAACTTTTTTCAGTAAATTTGCTAAAATGTCACCAAACACTGCCCCTCTTGCATGACCGATATGCATTGGACCAGTTGGATTTGCAGATACAAATTCAACATTAATGGCTTGATTGTTTCCAATATCTAAAGTGCCAAACTCTGTTTTTAGCTCATTTATTTGTTTGAGAATCCCATGCCATACTTCTATTTTCAAGTGCATGTTGATAAAACCAGGGCCCGCAACTTCCACTTTCTCAATCTCATCAAACAGTTCAAATTCTCTTGCTAACATCCCTGCGATCTCAACAGGATTCTTCTTTTCATGTTTTGCAAGCACCATGGCAACATTTGTATAAATATCCCCATGTGCTCTATTACTTGGAGGTTCTACGATAAAATTTTCTGCATTTGACACCCTTTGCTTCAACTCATTTAATTTGCTAAGGATTAGCGAGAAGATCTGCTTAAAAATGTTCATCAATCAAAAAGCTATAAAACTATAGCAGTATAGTAAATAAATGAGGTTAGTTGAAGGCTTATCTTGTGCAGCTTATACAGAAATTAACTAAGAGGAAAGAACTTACCAATGCCGTGTTTTTTCAGACAACGGCACAGGAGTTAAATGCAACTTGCAAAATATAAAACCGGTATGCTTAAAATGCTCCCCTCTATTTTCATCCTCACAGTTTATCGGAATTGAACAGCTTTTTGCAGTTAATAACAATCGCAAATATTGCAACCTAGATCAGATATTAGCACGGGCTTATTTAAATCAAAAAATTCTGTATGCCCCCAACTTTTACTATAGGCAGTCCACCTTCCCAACCATAAGGTATTACCACTGTATTGCCAGAATCATAGGCATGATAACATGAAGTATGATGACCATTGTAATATGGATCATGACAATGCTAAACGTAAGTTATGATGATGGTTGAAACATGGATACTCATCTAAAGGTTTCATTTTACTTCCCCAATCTACCGAAGGCTTCACAGGAAAATTCCCTTCGTCTACTGTAAACTTTACATGTGGTTTCCCTGCATTTACTATAGTAACTTTTTCAGTGGGCTTTTCTACATTTACTATAGTAATTTTTTCAGGAAGTTTTCCTTCACTTCCATTATCTAATGTAGGCTCTGCAGTGGGCTTCACTTCGTCCGCTGTAGATTTTACAGAAGGCTCTTCTGTGTCTGCTGTAGTTTCTGCAGGAGGTTCCCCTCCGCTTTCATTGCCTACTGAGGTTCTTCAGTAGTTTCCTCTGTAATTTCATTTTGGCTAACACCATTTTGAATATCATCACTTTCTGGCATAGAAATCTCCTATATAATAAAAACTTTATTTTAAATTAACAGTATTAGTAGGGAAGGCAAGAAAGACCATACATCAAATGGGCTGTCAAAGTTATAAGAACCTGTTTAAAATCTTCGTAATAGGAGAGAAATGAAGGAGAGAGCAATCATCTGTAAGCTAGTGTTGAGTTTCCGCTCGCAATTTTTCCACAATCGTCTGCATTTTTCTAA
>JAITUS010000048.1 GCA_031286185.1 Rickettsiales bacterium | reverse complement strand
CTTTATTTTCTGCTTTTAAATTTTCTATCTCTATTTTTAAGTTTTCGCAAAGTTCTAAAAGATTCACCATATTACCTCACTTTTACTCTATGATTACCTTTTTAGAGCATCTTGTCTATCTCATTTTACCATTCCGCTGAACAGATACTTTTAAAGTATCTTGCCTTTAAGCTTTGGCATCTAAGCTGAGATTAATTGTAGAAACATTTTCTTCGCCAAAATCTATGTCTCCGATTAACATACCATCAGTAACATTCAAAAGTTCTGGTGGAGAAATGATAGTTCTGTTATTACCAGCTTTCATTCCAACCACTCCAAGCTCTATGGCAAGCGGTACTTTTTTATCACCAATTTTGAATTGCGCTGTTTGATCTTTGATTATATATTCACCATTATGCCTCATTACGCTATACTTAATTGACACCTCGTCACCACATCTTACTTGTTTTCCAGCCCTATTAATTAAGTCATTGAAAATCATCATATTATTTACTGAGTCGGGATATCTATCTTTTACTTCGATTAGTTTGACATAGTAAGAGTTAAAGTTCGTTTTGTTGTCATTGGCAATGTTTACAGTAACTACACGCTCTCCTCCTTCTTTCATACCCATTATTCCTAGGCCCACCTCTTTCCAATCATCTTGACCTATTTTTAAAGTAACATTAGGAACTTGACTCGGAAGTGGTGTTGCTAGGTTATTAGATATTTTATACGTTTGCAGCAGGACTTCTTGACCACATAGAGCCCTGCTGCCACTGCCTTCTGTAATTTCATAGAAGTTTATTGAATTTTCCTCTCTTTCCTGCTGTGTTATTTCTTTTAAATACTCCTTCAACCCATGCCTTTCGATATAGTGGTCAAGTGCTGATTCAAGTATTGGCTTCACTAGGTAATATGCTATTGTCTGTACCAAACCATCATGCGTAGTATTTAACTTATAAAGCTTGTCTCTCTTTTCTGGCCTGCTTTTGTTTATTTGAACAATGGTAAACACAAAAGCGGAAGTTAAAGTGAAAATTATTACTATGGAAATAAGCAATTGTAATATAATTTTACTAACCATCGTTTTTTACCCGATTCAATAAATTGTATAAATAATTAGTTTCGCCTGAAAGTTTACTCAAATTATCCAAAGCTTGTTTAAAGAGACTTTCTATATAGTTCTTTGTTTCACTTTTACCAAGTATAGACATTAAGTTACTTACATCATCTTGTTTGTGGTCTTCAATATCATCTTTGGCTTGAAAAATAAGCCCTAGGTTTATTCCATAGTCATGTAACGCTCTTCGTTGCTCATCTGTAGCATTTCCCATTATAGCGCCTATTTCACATGAAGCTGCAAATAGTTTTGCGGTTTTTAATAAATGGATTTCTTTTATTTTAGAGAAATCTGTATCAATATCCAAAATCTGTCCTCCTACCATTCCCTTAGTTCCTATCGCTTGAGAGAGTACTTTTATGATTTCACAGCATTTGTTGCTATCCTCATTTAGCGAAGATAGTATTTCAAAAGCGAGGGTAAGCAGCGCATCTCCAGCAAGCACCGCTGTTGCTTCGTCAAATCTTTTATGGCAACTTAGCTGACCTCTGCGAATATCGCTATTGTCCATACATGGCAAATCATCGTGAATTAGAGAGTAGGTGTGAACACACTCAACTGCCACAGCAATTGGTATTACTTTCTCAGCTTTCACATTAAATATTCGTGATGAAGCTGTGACTAAAAATGGACGTATATATTTTGCAGGAGCAAGAAGCACATAACGCATAGCCGATATAAGCTTGCTTTGGCTATCTTCAGGCAGAAATTTGTTTATTTCTGCGATAAGTAAATTTTTTGTTATTTCGTCTAGCATTTGCGAATTTGTTAATTTCCCAGCATATAATGTTGAAGCATATTTCAGCTAGGGCAATAGAAAATTTTGTAATAGTCTATCAATCATAAAAGGTATTGCAAACATGAAAATTTTTTATAACATCAAAGAATGGGTTATTTTTTGGTAAAAAATGAGTAGCGAACTAGCAAAAAGCACTAGAGAAGACATAGAAGAAAAAGTAAGAAAGATTGTACTGGAGCACATTAGTAATGATGTAGAGAAGTTTAGCAGCTCCTCAAAGCTTTCAGAGCATGGCGCAGACAGTTTAGATGCAGTTGAAATAATCATGGCGGTAGAAGAAGAGTTTTGCATAGAAATTCCTGATGAAGATGCACAAGAAATGGAAACTGTAGAGCAGATAGTTGAGTACATCAGTAATAAAAAAACAATAATTAGTATTAAATGAGCAGAAGAGTAGTAGTTACCGGTATTGGCTTAATTACTCCACTGGCGGCAGATGTTGAAAACACTTGGCTTAAGTTGGTAGATGGTGAGTCTGGTATAAAGGAAATCAGCAGGTTTGATGCTTCCGATCTTGCTTGCAAAATCGCAGGACAAGTTCCCCTACAAGGTGATAACATTGAGCACTGTTTTAACCCGCTAGATTATATCTCTGAAAAAGACCTAAAAAGGACAGATCGTTTTATCCATTACGGCATTGCAGCCGCTATTCAGGCAGTGAACGATTCACTAATTTTAGAAAATCAAGATATCGATCGAGAACGCGTTGGTGTGGTTGTTGGCTCTGGTATAGGTGGTCTTCCATCAATTCAGGAGAACGTAATTATTATGCAGGAAAAGGGGCCCAGACGTGTCAGCCCATTTTTTGTTCCTGCAAGTTTGATAAATTTGATATCTGGCCATATTTCTATTAAATACGGGTTTACAGGCCCAAACGATTCAGCGGTAACCGCATGTGCAACAGGTGCGCATGCAATCATAAACTCAGCAAGAACTATAAAACTTGGGGAAGCAGATGTAATGATTGCAGGTGGGGCAGAAAGTGCACTTTGTAGGGTTGGAATTGCAGGCTTTGCATCTATGAAGGCACTATCAACTAAGTTTAATGACAAGCCTGAAGAAGCTTCAAGACCGTGGGATGAAGAACGCGATGGATTTGTTATGGGTGAAGGAGCAGGTATACTAGTATTAGAAGAGTATGAACATGCAAAGAGAAGAGGAGCAAAAATATATGCAGAACTTACTGGATATGGACTAACGGGGGATGCTTATCATATTACCGCTCCGCATGAGGGCGGAAGAGGTGCGTTGAAAGCAATACAGCTTGCCTTACAGAGTGCACAAATTAGTCCAAATCAAATTGGGTATATCAATGCACATGGAACTTCAACGCCACTTGGAGATAAAATTGAAGTAATAGCAATAAAACAGTTATTTGGTGGCTACGCTTATAAGATACCAGTTTCTTCAATCAAATCTTCTATAGGACATTTACTTGGTGCTGCAGGCAGTGTCGAAGCGATATTCAGTATTCTTGCGTTAAATGAAGGAATTACTCCCCCAACTTTAAATCTGCACAAACCTTCAGAGGGATGTGATTTAAATTTTGTACCGTTTAAAGCTCAAGAGCATAAAATCCAATATGCACTTTCTAATTCGTTTGGCTTTGGCGGCACTAACGCATCACTCATCTTTGGAAAAGTATAATTAGTTCTATCGTTTATACTTGCCTACAAAGCGCTTATTTTTCAACAAAAGCAGTTGGGGTTTATATCCTATATCACCTGAAAGCGTACAACAAGGCCAAGCGAAACTAAACTTTGCTTTTTAGCAAAGCTACCACTATTGAAAGATATGCAAGAAGCTTTATAAAAACTTAACATAATTTTATCATAAAAATATCATTCTTACGTTTTGTAAAAGCAGGTCTTAGCACTAAATGGGTCTTTTTAAATAACTATGAGTTGGGTAAATTGGAAAATAAATTTTATTTACTTTTATAATGTCTTAAGATCTAATGTCAATTTATCAGTTGGAAGTATCAAGAAGGATTATAATTAGGCTAGTATGTTCTTTACCCTTTTTCTCAAAATATTACCTATTTATATTACAATACTTATTGGTTATTTGGCGGGAAAATGCCTTAAGATTGATAGAAACACTATATCTCAAATACTCTTTTATATAGCTAACCCAATAGTGATTCTGTATGGAGTATCTCATATAGAGGTCAATTTAAAAGTGATTTCTTTGCCGATTTTGATATGGTTCATAGGTAGCACTATGTCCTTATCGGTGTATTATCTTTCTTCTTTTTTATTTAAGGATAACACGAAAAACATATTGGCATTTAGCTCAGGCAGTACAAGCATGGGTTATTTTGGCTTGCCAATTGCTATGACTTTATTTGATGAAGATTCAGTGTCTGTATATGTTGTCTGTTATATAGGAATGGCACTGTTTGAAAATAGCTTAGGATTTTATATAGCTGCAAATGGTATATATACCGCAAAAGAATGCATGTTAAGGTTGTTCAGACTTCCTTCGTCTTATGCAATGATTCTGGGCTTCTTTTTGAGTGTATGCGATATACAAATACCTGCTTTTCTAACAGATGTTATGATGAATATTAGAAGTACATTTATTACATTAGGAATGGTGCTACTTGGAGTGAGTATTGCACAAATTACAAATTTTAAAATAGATTGGAAGCTCGCTTTAACCACTATTACAGCGAAGTACGTATTCTGGCCATTATTTGTTTTGGGAATTGTCCTGATAGACAAACACATTGTAGGTATATACGATGAGAGTATATATAAAGCGCTGATGTTGCTAGCTATTATTCCAGTTTCTGGATCCAGTGTAATACTTGCTAATATTTTAAATTATCAATCAGATAGAGCTACTTTGCTGCTTCTCATCAGTACTGCAGTAGGACTATTTTACGTTCCGCTAATAATATCATTATTTTTTGCCAAACTTGTTCCTCTTTGATTAGAAATTTAGGCAATATAACATCGAACATACTTGTTAAAAGATCCCATACTGAAAATAGCTATTCAGTTTGTATCTGCTTAGGACTTGGCTAATGTGTAAGCAAAAAGTGGTGTCATGAAAGTAGTTTTTTTCAGCCAATACTCTTTAAACTTAGAATAAGCTCTAAATTTACTACTTTAGTAAACCTCAGCATAAAAAAGTTGAATATTTCTATAGAATAGTGTATAATTATTAATATTTTTAAGCACTATAGTTGTGGCTTTCTCAAAACTTCTCGATCCAAAAAATGATGTAGCCTTTCGGCGTATCTTCGGTACTGAAAAAAATAAGGACATTCTTATTCATTTTCTCAATGATATCTTGGGCTTTACTGGCAAGGATGAAATAAAAGAAATAGAGTTCCTCAGTACTATTATGGATGCTGAAATTGCCTCCAAAAAGCAAAGCATTGTTGATGTTCTATGTAGAGATGGAAATGGGGTACAAGTGATAATCGAGATGGTGCGACCTGAAAGTCTTCGGTCATATTGTTTAAAAGGGGAGGAATTCATTCAGAAAGAAACTGAAAGGATTCTAAAACTTATTAAACCAGATGTTTTGCCATCTGAGTCTACGCATCAGTGCGAATCGGGCAACCCCGAGCGATGCGGACAATGAACCTCCCCTTGATAAAGAAGAGGCTCAATCGTGAGAGAAAGCATAAACTACAAGCATCATGTGGTTGGAGGGCCAGGCTAGTGGTATGGTGAACGTAAGTGAAGCTTCACAAGTATCGTAACGATTAAAGAGCTAAAGATGCTGATAAGCTCCGACCAAAAGGTAATGTGGATGAGTTACATTTTTCATCTCTGGATGTACGCAAATAATAATTCCACCGGTATAGAGAAGTCACCTAACCCACTGTTGTATGATTGGAGGAACAGGGTAAGCCTGTATTTCCGTCTACATGGCAAGCAACCCGCAAGGAATGCTGATGGATGTGCAGGTAAAGGATAATGGAGAAAGCGAATGCCATTTTGTAACGGAATGGATAGAATTTGCAACATTAATTCGCGTGAAAACGAGCAGACTTCCATTTGGTCCCTCATGACAAGAAACTTTGTTAACCACTTAAGGTAGGAAAGCAGATGATTACAAGTAAAACTGTAAGTGCACCTACCAACAACACCGAAGCATGGAACCTGTTACCGTGGAAGAAATGCCAAAAGTTGCTATGAGGCTACAAAGACGTATTGTTAAGGCTATCCAACAAGGAAGATGGGGTAAGGTGAAAGCTCTACAACATCTTCTCACACGCTCTTTTAGCGGCAAAGCTTTGGCTGTTAAGAGAGTAACTGAAAATCAAGGAAAAACACAGCAGGCGTAGATCGTCAACTATGGTCAACTTGCAATGCTAAATTTCAGGGAACAAAGCAGTTAAAACAAAGAGGATATAAACCTTCTCCGCTAAAACAGATTTACATCAGTAAGTCTAATGGCAAAAGAAGACCTCTTGGATCCCCACGATAAAGGATAGAGCCATGCAAGCGTTATATCTGCTTGCCCTGGAGCCAATATCTGAAACAATCAGCGACCGTCACTCCTATGGCTTTAGACCTCTGCGCAGATGCTATTGCTGCTTGTCACTTATTACTGGCAAGGCGCAATCGACCACAATGGATATTAGAAGGTGATATCAAAGGGTGCTTTGACAACATCAACCACGAATGGCTTATGAAGCATATTCCTATGGAGAAGAAAATTCGTATCCATTCAGGTGAGCGGTTTAAGAAACGATAGATAAGAGGCTGTGGAAAGGATTTAGCTCCTTTTGCTTCCATGTTAAGTATAACGAAATTATTCGCTCAAGGAATGTATTTC
>JAITUS010000010.1 GCA_031286185.1 Rickettsiales bacterium | reverse complement strand
AGACGATTGTGGAAAAATTGCGAGCGGAAACTCAACACTAGCTTACAGATAATTGTTCTCTCCTTCATTTCTCTCCTATTACGAAGATTTTAAACAGATTCTTAGAATTTGCGGTGTTAAATCATAATTAAGAAAATTTGAGCCCCAGTTGTCGCTAATTTTTACCTCCACTTCAAGCGGTACAGAAAATTTTACTGCATTTTCCATTACGTCTTTCACAAGTTTTGCTGTTTCTTGTACCTTTTCATCCTCTACTTCAACCAGTAGTTCATCATGAACTTGGAGGATTATTTTACCAGCTTTTAACTGATCAAAAAGTCGAATCATTGCACTTTTTATTATATCAGCAGCAGTTCCTTGCACAGGTGCGTTTATCGCTGCCCTTTCTGCAAATTGCCTTAAGTAAGGGATTTTATTGTTTATGTCTTCTACAAAGCATCTTCTACCAAACAAAGTTTCTACATAGCCGTGCTGTCTCGCGATAGACACCTCCTTTTCCATATAGACCTTTATCTCTGGATAACAGGAGAAATAATAATCGATGTATTCAGCAGCTTCCTCAACGGTAATTTTAAACCGCTTTGCAAGGCCAAACGGGCTAATGCCATATATGATTCCAAAATTAATGGATTTTGCCTTTTGCCTCAGCTGTTTATCTACCTCTGCACCTTCTGGCACTCCAAAAACTTGCCTTGCGGTGATATTGTGAACATCTTGTCCATTTGCAAAAGCCTCTTTAAATGCTGCAACATCTGCAATATGTGCCAAGAGTCTCAATTCTATTTGTGAGTAATCGGCAGAAATTATCTTGTGTCCTTTTGGCGCTATAAATGCTTGCCTGATAAAGCTTCCCTCTTCACTTCTGATAGGAATACTCTGCAGATTAGGATTGCTGGAGCTAAGCCTACCTGTTGCAGTTGTTGAGAAGCTCGTGTGTACTCTGCCATCAAGAGGGTCAACCCGCTTTATTAGCGCATCGGTATAGGTACCCTTTAGCTTGCTTAAGTGTCGCCAATCTAAAATCTTACTTGCAATTTCAGCTCCTTCCATTTCAAGTTCTTCTAGTACTTCAGAGTTTGTGCTATGCGCCCCAGATTTTAACTTTTTCTTTTTATTAAATCCCATTTTATTAAACAAAACATCACTTAATTGTTTTGGCGAAGCAATATTAAATCTTTCTCCTGCCAAATTATATATATCATCCTCAAGCACAGCGAGCAACTGTTGAAATTTATCAGACAATTCCTGCAGTTTTTGAATGTTTAGCAATATTCCATTTTTTTCCATGTTGAGTATTACTTTCATGAGCGGCTTATCGAAGCGCTCGTAAATTGTAAAAAGCTTTTCCTGGAACAGTCTTTGTGTTAGCTTTTCATGTACCGCTATTAAAGTTTTTGCTGAGAGAATCTCTACATTTTCACTCAAATTATGTGCAATTATGTTTGGAATGCTGTGATCATGCTTTCCTGTGTCAAGGCTATATGACATCGTCATCAAATCATCAACTGAACCTAGCACTTTTTCTATTGTAGGAAATGTTTCTCTAACCTGTCTAACGTCATATATTATTTTAAGCACCACATTTGAAAACAAAGTTGAGTTGATTGTGATTAGTGCATCTTGCAGGCAGTTTTGATCTATGTAGAAAATATTATCTTCACTGCAAGATAAGGAGATTTTGCTGAGTACATTGTTTTCAAAGTGGCAATAGATTGCTATTTTGCCTTCATATCTGCAGTGCTCCAAAAATTTTTCTAATTCCTCACTACTATATTCTGGTTTCTTTTCCGCGCTGGGTTTATTATAAGAAAAAAGCTTCTCTGCTTTGCCTATCAGTGAATTAAACTCATACTTCTTTAGAAAGGATAACAATTTCTCCATATTTGGAGGATGAATTTCATATTTTGCAACATCATGCTGAAGATCTACTTTCTCATATAGTAACAAAAGTTTTCGTGAAATTAGCGCTTTTTCCTTATGTTCGGTAAGAATATTACGTACCCTCGCTTGCCCAATGCTACTAATGTTTTCCAGGATATTGTCCAAGGAACCAAATTCATCAAGCAATTTAGCTGCAGTCTTTAGGCCTATTCCTGGAACGCCTGGGATGTTATCAGATGCATCTCCAGTTAGAGAAAATAAATCAAGAAGCTTGTTTGAATTTACACCAAATTTTTCTATTACTTGTTTTTCATCTATGTATATATTTTTGATAGGGTCGAATATTAAAATGTTGTGATTCAAGAGTTGAAACAAATCCTTATCTGACGAGACTACTACTACTTTAAAGTCTTGGTGGTTGGCGTATTTCGTAGCTAGTGTTGCAACTATGTCATCTGCTTCATAGCCTTCAATCTCTTCATAGCTGAGATTGAAAGCTTCTACTGCTTCCCTCAGTATTGTAAACTGTGGACCCAAGTCCTCAGGAGGCGTTACCCTATTTGCTTTATATTTAGGATATAAATTATGCCTGAAATTTTTTTTGCCAGAGTCAAATGCTATGGTCAAGTAATCCGAGTGAGTAATGTACTTAAGAACCATATTTAGAAAGCCATACACGGCACCTATTGGAATACCGGTTGTGGTAGCTAAATGATGCAAAACGTAATAAGCTCTGAAAAGAAAGCCGTAACCATCGATGATTGTGAAAGTTTTTTCTTGCATTGTAGATATTTATGTGTGCCTTTGATGGTCTATTATTTGGATACAAAAATCAAGTCTTTGTTTCTACTTTTGAGCATCACAAGAGACTTTGCCAAAAATAATATTCATGCATAGTTAATAGTTATCATTTAAAATTAAGTTGTATTGGTAATAAATTGAGGGTTTGAAATGAGTAAAAAGACGGAAAAGTCAGAAGGATCGAAATTAGCTGGTCAGCCGGCTATCAGTAACCCGATTATTTTTGACTCTGCTTCAGTCAAAAGTGAAACAATACCAATAAAAGTTAGATCAAAAGCTAAAGCAAATAACCGAATTTCTGAAGAAGATAGAGCTCACCCCTTGTCAACCTTTAGCATTGACTCTGATTCAGTGTCGATATCAAGTGATAGTGGAATATCGTCAAGCTCCAGCACAATAAGTGAGAGCGAAATGCTTGATACAAGCTCGATATCAAGTAAAAGCGAGATATCGTACAATGCAGTAAAAGATGACACATATCAACAACTGCAGGACTCAAGCCAGCAAAGGTTTGCTGGAATTGGAAGGAGTGGCAGGAAGGTGCTTAGCCAAAAGACGCCAAAAAAAGTTGAAGTTCCAACTATTTCTAAAAAGCCAAATAACTCTACTACATTCAGGAAAGAGTTTTCTCAGACAGAAAGCAAACCTCAGCAAACTCAGAAAAAAGTTGAGCAAACTGTTAGCCTTGATGATCGAGTTAAAGCTCTACAGAATAGACAAAATGCCCTGCAACAAGAGCTCACTCGCCTTAAGAAGCAGAGTAAAGCATTTATATTTATAAAGTCCAAAGAACAGAAAGCTAAAGAGAAGAAGCTGAATTCTCAATTAGAGGAAGTAACAAGAGCTAGATGGGGAGTTGAGCTTGATAGAAAGTTTGAAAGTGACAAAGACTCAAGAATTTTAGATTTTGTAAATAAATCTCGTAATGCAAGTAACTCTGATAATAAACATCTAGAGGGAATAGATAAAATAGTACAAGAGCATTTTCGGCAGTATGGACATTATACATGCGATAACTGTAATGACTTTCTGAATTCAAGATCTTTTGTGTACAAATCCCTTCAGGAAATCCTAGATAGAGCTAATCCTATGTATGAAGATAAACAAATCTTGCTCAGATACGATGCATATCAGGTTAAAGATCTATTGCAAAGTGGTAACATAAAAGAGAAAGAAGATAAGAGAGCGCTAAAAGAGATATATGAAGACTTAAAGAATGAAATGAGTAAAAGCAGGAAGAACTTTGACTCAAAAGATGATCAATATATTCGTAATTTAAGGAAGGGTAGAAGCGCATCACCAGATTCAATTATGAAATCTGTACAAACAGTGCAACAGTCGCAACACTTCAGGTCTTGAGAAACAGAGTTCATCGTTGCTGCAATAGACTCTCGCATGACAAACCAGTTTTGGCAGTGTATGTCATTCAACAGAAACAAAAAAACTACTTGACAAATTTTGTCAGTCCTGCTATTATAACAACAAGGGTGTTTCTGACTCAAAATTTGTTTTTGATCTGCAGGCTCAATGACAAAATTCAGTAAAAAACTCAGGGTATTTTTTGGCGGATTGTATCAAATTATAGCGGCTGCATGTCTTTTACATTTTTTCTACATTCAGCCAA
>JAITUS010000058.1 GCA_031286185.1 Rickettsiales bacterium | reverse complement strand
TAGGGTTTTCCCTATACAAGCTGAAACGCGCTTATAAGTCGTTTAAGACAGTATAGTACGCCAATTTGCAGGATTAGAGAGTGAGCAACTTCTACCACGGGATTTCTTTTGCCTTTTTTTCTGCTTAGTAAATTTCTTAACGTTTAAGCCAAGGTTAGTTGTAGTTCAAAAGCAGCTAAATTGCAGCGTTCAAGGCATAAAAAACGCCAATGTTTTAAAAGAAACATTGACCAGGGTTTCTTTTGCCTTTTTTTCTCATTTAGTAAGTTTCTTAAATATTAAAGCAATTCATGAACGAACATTTGTTTTTACACAAGTGGTGTCATTCCAGCGCGTGACGCTGGAATCTATATTTCTTTTTTCCTGGATCCCAGTATCAAGTACTGGGATGACAGAAAAAGGAGACACTGGGATGACAGGAGGAGAGGTGATTTGAATGATACCCTCCTGATAGGCTTGAATTACAATGTTCGTATAGTTGTGTGTCACGCGCTGAAGCGACAAAAGCTACTCCATCTTTATTACCACCTAAAAGTAACTAGCTACGGGCACCATAGCGTTAAGCTACTTCTACTATATCTAATTAAGCATATTAATAGGTAAATGAATTTTAATATAATCTGATTATACTTATAAATATGCTGTATAGAATGAAAGCATGGAAGATTTTATAACTGCAAGAAGGAAAGATGATGCTGTGATATCTGTTTGTCAGGATAATAGGAGAAAAACTGTATTAATTTCAGGGCTTAATCAAGCTACAAGGGATTTGTTAAAATACGAGAAAGAGAGTTTACTCAATAAGCCGTTAATCAATATTTTAAGTGCAAGAGCAGCTGACGATGTGAGAAATTATTTAGAGTGTGCCGAGGATGGATATGATTTACTTGACATATTACCTAAAGTGATAGGTTTTTCCTTAATTGACGCTAAAGGAGAGGATATCAAGACAAAAGTGAAAGTTTTCCGCACCATGCAATTCACTAATGACAAGATTAATTATGAGCTGTTGATACGCGACATCAGCCTGCTTCATAAGTTAGGAATATTTAGGGATGAATATCTAATGGGTAAAAAGTACAAAAACCACGACTTATTTGATATACCAGACAATGAATCTTCTATTCTAGAGCTGCGTGCTATATCAAATTTTGCTCTGCGACATCAAATTAGTATGGCTGTGGGAGTTATTGGTTTCAATAGTAATTGTGAAGAGACGAATGATGCACTGAAAGTTGTTATAGAGCACTTTCACAAAAATTGCCGCAGTGATGATTTTTTAGGGTATATTGGCGAAAATAAAGTGCTCTTTATTTTATTTAACTGTAATACAGAAGACACACCTAAAGTAATTGATCGAATACATTCTGCTATCAATAAGCAGCTATTAAAACAAAAATTACCCCGTGCATCAGTAATTTATGGAAGTATAGCTCAAAAACTAGCTGCACAGTACAAAGTCTGATATTTTATGTAAAAAAGTTGTCTTTTGTCTATATTGGATTTAAACTTAAATTTTTATAAAAATTTAAGTTTATTCATGAAGTTGAGATACTGCCTGGTAGCGCTGCTTTTGTTATTATTTTCGCAAAATAGTGCTAACGCTAGGGTAATTTTGGATAAGGGAATATTTTATGCAGAACTAGATGGAAAAATAGATTTGAGGTTTGGCTACGCTTTTAACAAAGATTCTTTCAATATTAAGCCTAAAGACAAGATTTCAAGTTATTCACACTTGCGCTTTCTTTATTTACAGCAGGTTTATACAAATACTCACATGGGGTTTAATGTTAAGGCAGGAGTTTTTGGTATCGCAAACCTAAAGGCGTTAGACATAGAAAAACTAGGCATGGAGGAATGGTATTTTATCATAAAAAATCGGGGGCTTGGATCAATTGAGTATGGGAAAAGAAGTTCAGTCAGTCAAAGTATGCTGATCAATACTTCAAAAATTTACGTGGCTGCTGGAGGAGTAAATGGTTGCTGGGTAAACTATGCAAATCTGCGTGGCAGTAAAGAAAAGGGCATTGGTACTGGATACGATAAAGACAAAGTCTTTTGGGTTAAACCCAATATTTATAGTGATTATAATGGACTAGAGCTGAAATTAAAGCAACCAGCAATAAGCTATACCTCTCCTGAGATTTATAATTTTCAACTTGGGCTTAGTTATGTTCCAGGGAAGAATAACTTGTATTATAGCAATCTAGTTGCTGCTGGCCTTTCCTATAAGAATAGTTTGTCGGATGATATAAATTTTACTGCTGCTTTAACTGGTGAATTTGCAAGGGAAAATTTAACTGATTGCTCAGATGGGACCTCTGAAAGTTATGAGTGCTGTAACCAGTTGCTACACTGGAATTTTGGGTTAAACCTGAAACTTTTCGATCTTGATTGCATTTTCTCATATGGTAATGGTGGTAAATCGGGCAAGAGATATAGTCCTGAAACGACTAATACGTATTATACGAATGCAGGTGTCGCTTACCGCTCTGATTCTCGCAAATTGAGCTTAACATATTTTAGTAGTGGTAGGGATATTGCAGGCAAAGGTACAAATAAATTAACATCATATGCTCTAAGCCTTGAAAGTTCTCTTTTTATGGGCACTTCATACTATTTCGATATTGTAAAATTTAATGCCGAAGAGTCCAAGAACAACTCAGGTTACGTGCTTTTGGCTGGGTTGAAGTTGAGTTTTTAATAAATGCATTACAGCGGGTTAGATAGTTTTGCTTTACTTGAAAACTGACTCACTGCATTATGTCCATAGAGTATTGCTATATCAAAACATGCTACAACTGCTAACCTTACTCGCTATTATTGCTTCAGTTGTATTTTTTGGTCATTTAGTTCCAATAGAAGCAAAAACCTTTTTGTATTCAGTGAGCTTAAGTATCAAAGAAATTTTGCTATTTATAGTGCCTTTTATTGTCTTTGCGTTAATCTTCAGCAGTATTAACAATCTTAAGCAGTCGGCTATAAAGTTTATACTATTACTTGCTATAATGATTTTCTTATCGAATCTAGCTTCAAGTTTAATTGCTTATTCGATTGGGCATTTTGTCCTGCAAAACACTTATTCAATACAAGATATAACATATGAAGAAACAATTACTCCTTTGTGGTCGTTTAGGCTGCCGCTACTCCTTTCTAACTTTCATGCTCTCGCTTATGGATTTATGTCCAGTTTAATAGTGTCTGTTCTGCTGCCCAAAAAGAGCAAAGAGCTCTCGCGCAAAATGTCGGACTTAACTTTGTTTATTCTAAAAGTCTTTTTGATACCAGTTATTCCAGTATTCGTACTTGGGCTTGCTTTAAAAATGCAACATGATCAGGTTCTATCTATAATATTCAAAGATTGCTCAATAATTTTTGTTATTATAGCATCTATGACTTACTTTTATGTTTTTCTCTTATACGGAGCAGCAAATTCGTTTAAGATCACAGGCTGGATAACTAGCATAAGCAATATGATGCCAGCATTTATTACTGCGATGAGTACAATGTCTAGCAACGCAACTATGCCACTTACTCTTGAAGGAAGCAGAAAAAATGTAAAGCAACCTGATGTAGCATCGTCTGTTATACCAATAACTGCTGGCTTTCATTTAGTAGGTGATTGCTTTTTTATTATAATATTATCGATGATAATAACTTCCGGTTATGCATTATCCACGACAGACTATGTAACTTTCCTTCTTTATTTTTTGTTATTTAAGTTTGCTATCGCTGCAGTTCCGGCAGGAGGAATTGTGGTAATGCTGCCTGTTCTTGAAAGGTATCTTAAATTCTCTCCAGAAATGCTCTCGTTAATCACGGCATTATACGTAGTGTTTGACCCAATAATAACTTCAGCAAATGTTATGGGTAATGGTGCTTTTACTATAATGTTTACAAAACTCTATGATAAGCTTAGATAATGTCTATTCTAGCAATTGATACTGTAGGTGCTGGTAGTTCGATTGCGATAATTGACCATGATGGCAATTGTTTTGTAGAGCGCGACTCCACCAGCAATAATCACGCAGAAACATTTTTTCAAATTTTGAACACTCTGTTCAATAAGCACGATTATAACTACGATAAAATAGACCATTTAGTGGTAGTGGTTGGACCAGGAAGTTTTACTGGAATTAGAGTTGGTATATCGGCTGCAAAAGGCATAAATCTTGCTACGAATAAGCCGTTATACGGAGTGAGTGCACTGGAAGTTCAGGCGTATGCAATATCCTTGCTTTGTGCAAACAGTAAAAAAAATATCAGAGCCATAATCAAAAATGCTCAAGGGTTTTACACGCAGTTATTTGATTTCAATTTATTGCCGCTGTCAGAGCCAGTTGCGGCTGCTGGATCCCAGTGCGTGATAGGTACTGGGACGACAGACAATAACTGCATCACATATGTGGATTGCAATCTACCAGAGTTAAATGCTAGCCATGCAGGACTATTGGTCCGTTATAGGCTAGAAAATAAACAAAAATTAAATGGGGTCGACGCTCTATATTTAAATGAGCCTCAGTATATGAAATTATTATAATTACCCTTTTGCGTAAACTCTATCGATTTGACTAAGTCTGTACATCTGATTTGTTATTTCTTCGGCTACTTCTTTTATACTCATATTTGAATTTTCTATTTCTATGGCATTCGGTGGTATAAATAAATTACGAGTCCTAAATTTCTCTATAATACTGCTCATGTTAGTAACCTTCTTATTTTCCCTTTGTCTTTTTAATTTAATGCGTTTTTGTAATGTAGGTAGGTCACACTTTAGCACTATAGGAAGAATTCTTGTATTCATTCTTTTACTAAGCTCTACTACTAAGTTATACATCCTTATATTGTAGTCGTTATTTTTCATCAATTCACCGATAAATATGTAATTTTTTGAATGAATTGGATAGGCTTCTATTGCCTGAAGCATAATTTGTGCAACGTTATATATTCTATCTTGGACTTCTTTAGGGATTTTGTCATATTCAAAGATATTATCATATATAGAGCGGATTTGAGTATTGTTGGAAAAGTTGCTATTTACAATCAGTGCACCTATCATATTAGATAATTCTATTGCTGTAGAAAGCTTACCACTTCCTGAAAAGCCGATAATATATACGAAAACTCCTGTTATCTGTTTCTCTGTATTAATGCTTATCATATTATTTATAATGTTAAAATCTATATTCATAATAACATGAAACTTAAACTTTAAAACATTTAAAACATTATATAGAAAAATTATTTTTACAGTTAAGATATTATGTGATTCAGGGACATAAATTCTGTACAGGTTCCATAGATTATGTAATAGAGAATTGTTTACTAAGAATTAACAATTCCTCTTCCTAATTTACCTCCAAACTAAAAGTATGAGTTTACTACGAGCCTCTTTATCTTGTATAAACCTTCAGAAGATCTTAGCTGAAAATTGTGTTGTTAACAAAGAGCAAGGTAAAAAGGGACTTAGTCTACGCCTATCAGATTTTATCTTACTTGGGACTGGATGACCATACATATACTCACCTATCGGCGCGTTCTGAGGATCAAAAGTCGTTTTATATTTATCCATTCGGTATACGCTTTAATGAAGTGAATGAAAATTCATTAATGAAGGTATCATTCAATGGGGATGTAATAGAAGGCAAAGAATATCAATATAATAAAACCGGTTATATAATTCACGGCTTTATTTATCAAGCAAGGAAAGATATTCAAGCAATTTTTCACTTGCATACACCTTCTATTGTGGCAGTTTCCTCCCTCAAAGATGGGTTACTTCCAACAAGTCAGTGGGCACTGCATTTTTATAATAAGGTATCTTACCATGATTATAATTCCCTGGCACTTGATGATACAGAAGGAAAGAGACTAATAGCTGATCTGAAAGAAAATTTTGTGATGTTAATGCGCAATCATGGATCTATAACGTGTGGTCGGACTATACAAGAAGCGATGTTTTATACATATCACTTAGGACAAGCGTGCAAAACTCAATGTTTAACATTAGCGATGAATAGGGAATTATCAATTCCAAGCGAAGAAATTTGTTCAAAAGCTGTAAAGGATCTTTTGTCTTTCGAAAGCAATCTTGGTGAAAGAGATTGGCACGCGTGGGTTAGACTAATTAAAAGTAAGCTGTAAGAAGCTCTTCGCACTATTATCTTCCTCCCAGTGCTCTCTCTATCTTGTCATCCCAATCCCTATGATGTCATCCAAGTAGCCTCACTGGAACCTCATTTCACTTTATGACAGTGTCATTCCAGCACCCTCTCTTCCTGTCATCCCAACCCCATGATGTCATCCCAGTATTCGATACTGGGATCCAGTTTTCCATAAAATGGTGCATTTAACATAACTTTTATGCTCACCTACTTGATAAAATTCCTAGATTCCAGCGTCACGCGCTAGAATGACAGTATTTGTTGTAAAAACAAATGTTCGTTCATAAATTGCAACAGCTATAATATTAAGAAGTTTACCAAATGGAGGAAAAGGCAAAGGAAGCCTTAGCCAGTATTTATTTTCAGTATTGGCGTTTTTATGTCTTAAACGCTGCAATTTAGCTGCTTTTAAATGCAACCAGTCCAAGCTATAATATTTAAGAAATTTACCAGGCAGAAAAAAAAGACAATAAAACCCCGTGGTAGCTAGTTATTCCACTCCCTATTTTAAAACCTGACGTTAGGTGATATCTTAAACGACTTATAAGCGCGTTTCAGCTTATATAGGTAAAAACTAGAAGTTTTAAAAAGACATGCAGTGCACATAGTACGCCAAATACAAGTTCTCTTGTCATTTTAACCTGCACAGATTGGGAAGTTAAATAATAACTTCAGTATTATAATAAGGGGGTTGGTGAGATTTGTCAAGTAGTTTTTTGACTCATTTCCCTTCTTTCAAAACATTGGTAAACCTAAGTTACCGTAGCTATAAAAGCTTTCACAACAGCCTGTTTTCCTTGAAACTAAAATAGCTATCGAATGTGATAATAATGTGGTCTATTAATTCTATTCCTACACTTTTGCAAGCCTCCGCTAGTTGCCTAGTGAGGGATATATCGCTACTTGAGGGCTGTGTATCTCCGCTTGGATGGTTGTGAGATATTACAATAGACATTGAGCCAATTAAAAGAGCGCGTTTTATGATTTCTCTAACACAAAGGGAGTTTGATCTATTGTACCAACGTTTTGCAGGTCTTCCGCCATTACACGATACTTTTTATTTATGTAAATGACGCGAAAATTTTCCTTATTGAGGCTTCCTATGCTTATTCTTAAGTAATCAAGCAGTTTTTTCCAATTATTGATTATAGGCAGGTCCTTTATTTCTTCTCTTGCGGAGCGAACAAAGGCTTGTTTTGCACAAAAAATGACAGATATAGCTGCATTGTTGACTCCATCAATGTTTCGCAGTGCTTCTAAATCAGCATTAAAAACCTTATTTAAACTACCAAAATTTTCTATCAAACTCTTTGCTACTGGCTTTACATCAATTCTACTGTATGCTGAGTACAAAATATGCTCTAAAACCTCATAGTCGAGCAGTGATTGTCCATTATCCAGAATAATTTGCTCTCTTAAGCGCCTTCTATGCCCTTTTTTGTAATCTTTCACCATTAGTAAATTGCTTGCTGTGTATTTCCTATAATAAGAAATTAGATCTTAAGGTAAAATATTTAATAAATCTCTGTTACTCCTGACAAAACGCTCGTTTACTTGAATAGATCTCTTGACTTATGCACTCCACGCTTCTAAAATTTTTATTTTCAGCCCTATTTAATGTCAGTAACGATACTCAGTGTACTCCAAATAACATTAGTTGTTGTTCTAGTAATTTTAGTGCTTTTGCAGCCACCTGGAAGTAGCCCGCTGAGTGGCTTTAGCAATTCACAGCAGGGGCTCAATTCAATGATCCCGGTGAAGTCTTCTGCAAATCAGCTTAGCAAAACAACGGCTATAGTTGCCGGATTATTTATTATAAACACATTGTTATTATCAGGATTATGTTCAAAAGGTGTGCATAAGAAGTCAATTGCAGAAAAAATTATACTAGAAAAAAAACAAGAAAATGAATCTACTTCTGTTCCTTTTGAAAATTGATGAAGGAAGCTAAATTTATCTTTGTAACAGGCGGGGTCGTTTCATCACTTGGCAAGGGTTTAGTTGCTTCAAGTGTAGGCGCACTTCTTCAAGCTCATGGATTTGGGGTCCGTATCAGAAAACTTGATCCGTATCTGAATATTGATCCTGGAACAATGAACCCAATTCAGCACGGGGAAGTATTCGTCACCGAAGATGGTGCCGAAACTGATTTGGACCTTGGGCATTATGAGCGCTTTACCGGAATTAAAGCAACCAAAGACGACAATATAACAACTGGTAAAGTATATCATGAGTTATTGAAGAAAGAAAGGCGTGGTGATTATCTGGGCAAAACTGTGCAAGTTATTCCTCATGTGACAGATTTAATCAAGTCGTTTATTTTTAATGGTACGAAAGGTTTAGATTTTATAATATGTGAAATTGGCGGAACTGTAGGTGATATTGAAAGCCAACCTTTTTTGGAAGCCATACGTCAAATCAGCTATAAGCTTGGAAAACAAAGAGTTATCCTTATACACTTGACCTTGGTACCATACCTTACTGCAGCGCAAGAATTAAAAACAAAACCAACACAGCATTCAGCCCGAGAGCTAAATTTTGCAGGATTGCGACCGGATGTTATACTGTGTCGTAGCGAGAAAGAAATTTCTGATAATCAAAGAAGAAAAATAGCTAATCTTTGTAATGTTTCTTTGCCTAATGTAATACCTGCTCCTGATGTGAGCCATATATATGAGCTGCCGGTCTTATATAACCAATGTGGACTTGGCACACAAATTTTGGAACATTTTCGCTTGAACAAGCCAAAACCAAGCCTAACTGAATGGGATCAAATAGTACACTCTATGAGACACCCAACACAGGAAGTCACTGTGTCTATAGTAGGAAAATACACTGAATTCCCCGATGCGTATAAATCACTAGTTGAAGCGTTAAATCATGGTGCAATTAGTAATAAGGTCAAGGTAAGAATAAATTGGATTAACTCAAGGGAGAAGAGTGAAAAACCTATTGACAAAAAACTCATAGAAGAGAAATTACAGAATTCTCATGCAATCCTCGTTCCAGGTGGATTTGGCGATGATGGAGTAGAGGGTAAAATATCGGCAATAAGTTACGCTCGCACGCATAACATCCCATTTTTTGGAATATGTCTTGGTATGCAGCTTGCAGTTATTGAATTTGCTCGTGACGTCATTAAGCTTGAGGATGTACACTCCGAAGAATTTCGTACCTGTAAGCATCCAATCATTAAGCTAGCTGGCAATAAGAACATTGACCTTGGTGGAACCATGAGACTTGGGGCGTATAAATGTAATATAAGCCCAAGTTCCAAAATGGCAGGTGCGTATAGTGACATTACTATCTCGGAAAGGCATAGACACAGATACGTAATTAATTTAGATTATAAAGATGATTTAGAAAAAAATGGGTTGATATGCAGTGGTATATCAGAAGATGGAACGTGTATAGAAGCAGTGGAGCTGGAAAACCACCTATGGTTTATTGGCGTGCAATTTCACCCAGAGTTTCAATCAAAACCGTTTTCTCCTCATCCTCTTTTCGTATCGTTTATTAAGGCAGCAGTTAATAAAATTTAAAAAAAGAAGATTGACAGAGAAAAGTGTTTAGATACCGATACATGGAGCTTGCAATAGAGCAAGCAAAACTTGCCCAAAAGAATGACGAAGTTCCCATAGGCGCTGTGATAGTGAGTAGAAGCAATGTTGTTTCTTCCGCGCACAACATATCCAATGATCCAACTGCACATGCGGAGATGTTAGTGATTAAACAAGCATGTAAATTGCTTTCAACGTCAGTACTTTGTGATGCTGACGTGTATGTAACATTAGAACCGTGCCCAATGTGTGCTCAAGCTATCTCCTTTGCAAGAATTAAACGATTATATTTTGGAGCCTATAATCCAAAAGGTGGAGGAATTGAAAATGGTGCTAAAATATTTCAATTTTGCAACCACGTACCTGAAGTTTATGGCGGGGTATTAGAAACAGAGTGCTCTTTTTTGCTAAAAGATTTTTTTGAAAAACTGAGAACCTGTTTAAAATCTCGAAGAGATGAGGTAAAATAAGCATAGATTAATAATGAGGTGTCTATGCGGAAAAGTTATCCAAGCAGTATAAGTCGAAAGCAATTTGAAAAAATCAGGCC
>JAITUS010000140.1 GCA_031286185.1 Rickettsiales bacterium | reverse complement strand
AAGACATGCAGCCGCTATAATTTGATACAATCCGCCAAAAAATACCCTGAGTTTTTTACTGAATTTTGTCATTGAGCCTGCAGATCAAAAACAAGTTTTGAGTCAGAAATACCCTTGTTACTATGATAAGGGTGCTGGAGGAATTTGTCAAGCAAATTTTTTGAATGATTGGGGAAAAAAGAGCGGAAGAAGGGGTTCGAACCCTCGACCTCAACCTTGGCAAGGTTGCGTTCTACCAACTGAACTACTCCCGCAGTCTTTCACTTCTTAATTATAGGCATATACAGCAATTTGTAAACCTATGCATACTAAAATGTTAGGAGCTGTCTATTATTTGTGTACTTAAAACTCACTTTCAATTATTATTAGTCTTTCAATATTTCACAAAGCCTTATGAGGATATTTGTACATAAAGATGACCTGCCGGCTAGTTCAATACCAGATAATGTAAGGTCTATAGCTGTTGATACAGAGGCAATGGGGCTACTTCATGTTAGAGACAGACTGTGTCTTGTACAGCTCTCTTTTAACGATGGCAACGCTCACTTGGTTCAATTGAAAAGTGATTATACAGCTCCAAACTTAAGAAAAATATTGAGGGATAAAAATATAACTAAAATATTTCACTTTGCACGGTTTGATGTCAGCATAATACGCTATTACTTGGAAACTTGGGCACTTCCATGCTATTGCACAAAAATAGCTTCACGTTTGGTTCGTACTTACACAGACAATCATAGTCTAAAGGAATTATGCCTAGAATTGCTTGATACTAAGTTAAATAAGCAGCAGCAATCCTCTGATTGGGGAAGCGATGATTTAACGGATAAGCAAAAAAGCTACGCTGCATCTGATGTTTTATATCTCCATAAAATAAAGGAAAAGCTAGATTCTATGCTGGAACGTGAAAACAGAAAAGAATTAGCCCAAAAGTGCTTTGAATTTCTTCTTACTCGTGTTGAATTAGATTTAATGGGGTGGGAAAATATGGACATCTTTAGTCATCAGATGTAATGGAAGTTATGCAAAACGCTTTGGACAATTTTTCAGGCTACTTAGTAAGAATTTAGTTGATTAGTTGCTGGTAAGTGCGCTATATTGTACAAATTAAGCTAGGTATTTTATGAGTGACGATATTACATCAATAAATGATCAAAATTTTAAGTCTGAGGTCGCTGATTACAAGGGGTTTGTGCTGGTAGACTTTTGGGCAGAGTGGTGTGGACCATGTAAAAGTCTAATGCCGCGTATTGAACAATTAGCTAAGGATAAGAAGGACAAAGTTAAGATCTGCAAGTTCAATATAGATGAAGGAACTGAAGTGCCGAGTAAATATGGAATTCAATCCATACCTACTTTGATCATATTTCAAGACGGCAAGGAAGTTGCACGCAAAATTGGTGCAATAAGTGACTTGTTAAGCTGGGTTGATAGCGAAATAAGCTAATAGACAAATTTGTTTTTGTGTGTATTATAAATATCAATGAAGGGGATTGTAGCTCAGTTGGTTAGAGCAGTTCGCTCATAACGAATTGGTCGTAGGTTCGAGTCCTGCCAATCCCACCGGCTACACTGATTTTAGTATATGCACGATATTCCCTTTGTGAATCTCGGCCAATTTCTTCGATGATTGTCACTGCCTAGATCAGATTCAAAACAAAAACTTTACAGAGCGTAAACAATAGGGTTAACTTATGTGACTATATTTGGTAGGGCTACAATGAATGATTATCTCTCACTGCTAAATTCTGAACAACAATTAGCTGTAACTAACGTAGATGGGCCAGTTTTGATATTGGCCGGTGCTGGAACAGGAAAAACAAGAACAATTACTTCAAGAATAGCGCATATAATTCGAAATGGCTACGCTCATTCTGATGAGATATTAGCAGTCACATTCACAAACAAAGCAGCAAATGAAATGGTATCAAGGGTACTTGAACTCACAGGTACAAATATACCATGGCTTGGCACTTTCCATGCAATTGCAGCAAAAATTTTACGCCGTCATGCTGAAATTGTAGGCTTAAGCTCCAATTTTACAATCATTGGTGTAGATGACCAATTGCAGGTAATAAAAAACATCGTTAATGAGATAAGTTCCAATAATCCATCAGAGAAAGATAGCACCATTATGAATATAATCCAGAAATGGAAAGAAAAGTGTTTACTGCCATCTGAAGTAGAAGAAACCCAATTATTTAGGCTATTATATGTAACTGCATTAAAAGTCTATCACCGATATCAAGAGAGATTAAAATTCCTTAACTCTGTCGATTTTGGTGATTTACTGCTATACAATATACAACTTTTCAACCAAAATACTGAAACTCTGTCCTACTACCAAAACAAATTTAAATATATCATGGTAGATGAGTATCAAGATACAAATGCAATACAATATCTTTGGCTAAAATACCTTGCAAAAGAGCACTCAAATATTTGCTGTGTGGGAGACGATGACCAATCGATATATAGTTGGCGTGGTGCAGAAGTTGAAAACATTTTAAAATTTTCCGACGACTTTAAAGGTGCAAAAACCGTCAAACTGGAATGCAATTACAGATCAACATCCCACATACTTGCAACTGCATCATATGTTATCAATCATAATAAAACCCGCTTAGAAAAAAAATTGTGGACAACAAATATTGAAGGAGAGAAGGTAAATCTAATAAAACTATGGGATGGGAAAACCGAAGCGAGGTTCATAAGCGAGCAGATATTAAAGCTCAATAAATACAAATTCAGTGACATTGCAGTGCTGGTGAGAGCTACTTTCCAAACTAGAGTTCTAGAAGAGTACTTTATAAAATACTCAATTCCTTATAAGATTGTGAGTGGCGTAAAATTCTACGAACGTCAAGAAGTGAGGGACGTAATCGCATATTTAAGACTCGTTATAAACAATAATGATGACCTAGCTTTCGAGAGGATAGTAAATCGGCCGAAAAGAAGCATAGGGCCGACCACCATGAAAAAGATATATGTGGTCGCTCAAGACAACAAAATTTCTTTTTTTGAAGCAGCAAAAACATTGGTTGATAGTAATCAAGTAACTGAGAAAATCAAACTTTCACTAAATGGTTTTTTAAATAAAATCAAAGCTTGGGGAGAGATAGTAAGCGTAAAGCCGCTAAACGAGCTTGTTAAAATTATAGCAAATCAATCAGGATATATTGAAATGCTTGAAAATGAGGAAGTGATAGGTTTAGCACGCATAGAGAATGTTAGAGAACTCATTTCATCTTTGAAAAATTTCGATAGTGCTACAACTTTCCTAGAGCACATAAGTCTAGTGATGGAAGTGGATAATATGAATAATGACAACACCGTGTATGTTATGACTCTTCATGCAGCCAAGGGACTTGAATTTCCATGTGTGTTTCTGCCTGGCTGGGAAGAGGGGCTATTTCCACATCAAAGATCTTTCGAGGACAGCAGTGGCAAAGCTTTGGAAGAAGAGAGAAGACTTGCATATGTTGGAATAACCAGAGCGAAGGAAAGGTTGATCATTTCATGCGCAGACAGAAGGGAAATGAATAACCAGTGGCAGCCAATGTATGCCTCGCGATTCATTAAAGAACTACCAAGAGAAAATGTTAAGGTAATTAGAAGTGACGCTGTCTACTGTTGAAATAGGCATACAACAACCGTCCCCGATAGAAACAAAAAAAACTACTTGACAAATTCCTCCAGCTCCCTTACCACGGTATTGAAGCTATTTATTTAACTTTCCAACCTGCCCAGATTGAAATGACAAGAAAACTTGTATTTGACGTACTATTGTTTAATTTTTTGCACTATGTGCACCGCATGTCTTTATAAAACTTCTGGTTTTTACCTATACAAGATTAATATATTTTAGCATATAAATTATTTAAAATATTATCTTAATGATTATCTACTAACTGATTGATATTTTAATAAAATGCTTGCTAAATTTAATTTTATTGTGCTAATATTTAATAAAGTTAATCAAGGAGTAATAAAATGTTTAGCAATCTTTTTACTAGAATAAATCAGAAATGGAATGAATTTCTCTATGGCCCTTTTTGTACAAATTTGAGAGATCTTTTCTTTAGTGATGATTGTTATATAACAATAGAGTCAAAGCAGGATAAGCAGCATCAAAATATAGATATTGCAACTTCTTCACCAGAAATCATTACAACTTCTGAAAAAGAAGATTTGAAATGGTTGACTCAAATAGACTATTCGTTAGGAAAGTTTACTGAAAGTGAAATTTGTTCCTCTGCGAAAGAAAGGATGATTGCACTCTGTGAAAAAGTGTTGCATCAGTTTAGCGGAGCAGAAGCAGAAAAAATTGAAAGATTCATTAATGATCACCGAAATAGTGAATGGGAAATTGTTAACGAAAATGGTTGTGGATTATCAGAACAAGAAGACGATACTTGTATCAGTGACTGGGAAATAGTTGAAAAGGTACCAAGCACAGAAATACGTCTATTAGGTATTACAGCGAAGAATAAAGACGGAAAAACGTTGTTTGATTTATCAGGGTGTTTCATGAGCTAGAACACACAACTTTATCTAATACCAATTCCGTTGCACAGAGAGCAGATAGACAATACTGAAGAAAAAGCCCTTACTGAAACAAGTAAAACAGCGGTGTAAAGTGGCATTATTGTCCATCTGCTCTTTGTGTAATGGGAATTGGTATCAGCACGACACCTGTACGAACATTTTGATTTGAGCCTACCAGGAGGGTGTTATTCAAGTAGCCTCTTCTTCTGTCATCCCAGTGCTCCGACACTGGGATCCAGTTTTCCATAAAACGGTGTATTTCAACATGACTTTTATACTCACTAACCTAATAAAATTCCTGGATTCCAGCGTCACGCGCTGGAATGACAACATTTGTTGCAAAAACAAATGTTTGTTCATGAATTGCTTTAATATTTAAGAAATTTACCAAATGGGACAAAAAGGCAAAAGAAACCCCGTGGTAGAAGTTGCTCACTCTCTAATCCTGCAAATTGGCGTACTATACTGTCTTAAACGACTTATAAGCGCGTTTCAGCTTGCATAGGCAAAAACCTAGAAGTCTAGGTGAAATTAATAAAGACATGAGGTGCACATAGTGCAAAAAATTAAACATAAGACGCCAATTACGTGATACTTTCGTCGTTTAATCTGCACAGATTGAAGCTAAATGAATAACCTCAATAATATGATAAGGGGACTGGCGAAGGTTGTCAAGTAGTTTTTTTGTTTCTGTGAATTATTTAGCTTACGGCTGATAATGCTTGTACAGTTGTACTTGTTTATATTTAACTGCTATAACATTTAACATACTGCCTTTGCAATTCATGTGTCGAAGTTTCTCGGTCTCTTATATTCGTATAATAAGCCACAGAGCTATATTTGAAGGGATTCTATGTGGACAAAAAACAAAGTCTTTAACCGCAGAGCATTTATATTAGGTGGTATTCAGCTTACCATCTCTACAATTTTTAGTTATAGGCTATATAATTTACAAATACGGAACAGACAAAAATACGAAGCGCTGTCTAACAATAATAGGATACGGATTGCCAACATTGTGCCTAGGCGGGGTAGAATTTTAGATAGGAATGGCGTTGAACTTGCGGTAAACAAAATCGTGTTTAATGAGCAGAAAATTTCTGGTAAAAAAGCTGATCTGCAGATGTTATCAGAAATTGAATCTGATGTAGCAAGACCGTCAAAAGCAGAAACAACTGCTCTTTATAAACGTTACTACCCATTTGGTTCGATGTGTTCTCATGTACTTGGGTATACGAAAAAACAGCAGGAAATAAGTGAGGTAGGAGTAAGTGGTATTGAGTATACGTATGATCATATATTAAAAGGTGAACCAGGGAAATCTGAGCAGGAAATAAATTCTAAGAAGCGTGTTATGAGAGAATTATTGAGCATACCACAGCAAGACGGGCAAGATGTGCAGCTAACAATTGATATTGATCTGCAGAAGAAAATTGCAGAGGTATTTCAGAGTCACAAAGGCTCCGTAGTGGTCATTGATGTAAATAATGGAGAAATTTTAGCGTTATACAATTCACCTTCTTACGATAATAATCTTTTTACTAGCAGATTATCAAATGAGGCTTGGGAGAGTCTAAATGCTCCCTCATTACCGCTTGTAAATCGTGCATTATCGTATCAAATTCCACCTGGTTCGATATTTAAAGTAATAGTTGCGCTTGCAGGCTTAAAGGACGGAATAATCACACCAGAAGAAAAATTTTCATGTAGGGGCTATATGGCAATAGGAGAGCGGAAATTTCGTTGCCTGAAAAGCAAAGCCCATGGATATGTATCTTTAAATGAGGCAATGACTCTCTCATGCAACACTTACTTTTATAATACAGGAAAAAAAATAAGTATAGACTCTCTAGTAGAAATGGCCAGAAAATTTGGTATCGGGAGTGGGCCACTGGTTGGAACGTTTAAGGAGGAAGCTCCAGGGTTATTGCCTGATAGAGATTGGCGCACACGGAAGCTATATTCGCAGTGGTATTTGGGTGACACTATCAACTTGGTTATAGGACAGGGATATTTGCTTACAACGCCATTACAGCTTACAGTTCTTGCAGCAAGGGTTGCAACAGGAAAAGAAGTGATTCCCCACATTGAGATAAGCAAAACGACACAAAATTTTCCTGACATTGATGTGGATCATGAGCATCTTGACATAGTTCGAAAAGCTATGTTTGATGTAGTAAATTCTAAAGCTGGAGCCTATAGAAAAGGGCTTGAGTTTATACAAATTGCCGGCAAGACCGGTACTCCAGAGATAAACTCCAGGGGTGAAAGCCATAAGTTGTTTATCGCTTATGGCCCCTACCATGGCCCGCGCTACGCAATCTCTGTATTCATAGAACACGGCAAAGCTTTACGTCAAGATGTTGCTATAGCAAGTGAGATATTGCGATATATGCTTGCCTAGCTGGAAAGACGCCGGTGCTTTTTTTCTACTTTCAAAATAAGTTTACCTACGGATCTGATTGTACTAAAATTATTCAGTACAATCAGATTTATTAAATGCGCCTATCTAAATATTACTTGCCAACTTTGAAAGAGATCCCGACTAGTGCTGAAATTGTTTCTCATCGATATTCGTTACGTGCAAGCTTAATCAAGCAGACAGCGTCAGGAATTTATTCTTGGTTGCCGCTCGGTCTGCGTGTGCTTAAAAATATTGAAGACATCATCAGAGATGAAATGAATAAAGCTAGTGCGATTGAGGTATTAATGCCTTGTGTGCAACCAGCAAGCCTTTGGCGAGAATCAGGGCGTTATGATGATTACGGCAAAGAGATGCTGCGCATTAAGGATAGGCATGAGAGTGATATGCTTTTCGGGCCAACGCATGAGGAGGTAGCAACTGATTTGATTAGAGGTACAGTAAAGAGTTACAAGGATTTGCCGCTTTGTTTATATCAAATTCAGTGGAAGTTTCGTGATGAAGTAAGGCCTCGTTATGGTGTTATGAGAGGCAGGGAATTTTTGATGAAGGACGCATACAGTTTCGATATAGACTATGAAAATGCACTGAATTCATATAATTTGATGTACAAAACTTACATAAAAATCTTCAAACGCATGGGGCTTACTCCAATTGGAGTAAGAGCAGACACAGGGCCAATTGGAGGAAATTTAAGCCATGAATTTCACATATTGGCAAGCACCGGTGAGAGCACTTTATACTACGACAATAAATTTTCTGAGTTACTAGAAAGTGAAGATATTGAAAGTTTGAAGAGTATATACGCAGTTGCAGACGATATGCACGACCTCAAAACTTACCCTATACCGCGAGAACAGTTAAGCGTTAGTAAAGGTATTGAAATAGGACACATTTTTTATTTTGGCGATGAATATTCGAAGCCAATGAATGCAAAAATCACCTCACACGATGGAAAGAATGTCAACGTGCATATGGGTTCGTATGGCATTGGAGTTTCAAGGCTTGTTGGCGCGATAATAGAAGCTTTTCATGATGATAAAGGGATTATCTGGCCAGAAGCAGTGGCTCCTTTTAGGATTGGTCTAATCAATTTACAAACGAAAACTAGCAAATGCGTGGAGATTGCAAGCAAAATATACAATGCTTTGAAAAGCGATAAAGTGCTTTACGATGACACGGAAGGGAGCGTAGGAGTAAAATTTGCTAGAATGGACCTAATAGGCTTACCGTGGCAAATAATTGTTGGAAAGAAAGCAGTAAGTGAAAATATAGTTGAAATAAAAAATAGGGCAACTGGAGAAGTTGAGGAAATGCAGATTGAAGAAGCAATAAATCGCTTCAGTGCAGAATGATACGCGGTATCGGCACTGACATAGTATGTATACCAAGAATATTGAAAATACTGCGGAAGTATGGGGAAAAATTCCTCAATAAAGTCTATACTGAGCAGGAAATAGAAATAAGCAGAAAGTACAATAGTCAAGAAATATGGGCAAAGTATTTTGCTAAACGCTTTGCGGCAAAGGAGGCTTTTGTTAAAGCACTAGGCAGTGGATTTAGCCAGGGCATTACAATGAAAGACATAGAAATATACAGTGATATAAGAGGAAAGCCGCATCTAACCATTAGCAAGGATTCTATTTCCAAGGATTACATAATTCACCTCTCCCTAAGCGATGACGGGGATTACGCTACTGCATTTGTTGTAATCTGCGGCTAGTTTTACAACTATTGTGATTTAAACTGGCCAAAAAAACTACTTGACAAACTCTGTCAACCCCATTATCATAGTACTGAAGCTATTTATTTATCTTCGCAATCTCTGCAGTGGATTAATGACAAAAAACTTAGGGTATTTGGTGTCTCATGTTTAAATTTTTGCACTATGTGCACCTCATGTCTTTATAAAACTTCTGGTTTTTACCTAATACAAGCTCAAATGCGCTTATAAGTCGTTTAAGACAGTATAGAACGTCAAATAGATAAGGGAGAATTTGAATACTAGCTGCCTTAGAACCTGTTTAAAATCTTCGTAATAGGAGAGAAATGAAGGAGAGAACAATCATCTGTAAGCTAGTGTTGAGTTTCCGCTCGCAATTTTTCCACAATCGTCTGCATTTTTCTAAC
>JAITUS010000043.1 GCA_031286185.1 Rickettsiales bacterium | reverse complement strand
TCTTCGAGATTTTAAACAGGTTCTTAGAATAAAGTGGGCTAAATAAGATGTAATGTGGTTGACTTGTTAACACTTTGCACGCTTTTAGGCGAAAAATAGATCATTTAAAGCCTTTTGCTCGTTCCTCAGCCGGTCCCCTGAACAGATACTTTTCAACTTGTAAAAACAAATTCCACAATATTGTAAATTTCCGTGGTGAACCCTATGTACCTGGTTTTGAACTTGCTCAGCAGCACAATTTTCAATATTATAAGTAGTGTGGAAAGGTGGCTGAGTGGTCTAAAGCACACGCTTGGAAAGCGTGCACATATGAAAATATGTCGGGGGTTCGAATCCCTCCTTTTCCGTATCGCATGCATGTGAGAACAAAAACATGAAAAACATAATGCTAATTGGTGGTGGAGTTGGAAATTCAGTATTGTTTTCAATAGGAAAAGCCTGTCTTGAAAATAATAATGGAGTTTTATACTTTGCTGGCTACAGGAAATTAAATGATGTATTTAAACAAGCATTGATAGAACGTGCATCAAGTGTAGTAGTTTGGGCATGTGAAGAAGGATTGATAAAAACAAGCAGAGATCAAGACAAATCCTTTCATGGGAATATAGTTGATGCAATAGTCTCTTATCAAAGGGGAATATTAGGCGATACCACGATTAATTTAGATGCTATAGACAAAATTATTACTATCGGTTCTGATAAAATGATGAAGTCTGTAAATGAAGCGAGAAAAACAATCTTAAGGCCATATTTGAAATCTAGCCACATGGCAATATCGTCAGTTAATTCGCCTATGCAGTGTATGATGAAAGAAATCTGCGCTCAGTGTGTGCAGCGGCATATAAATATAAAAACAGGAGAAGAGAATTATGTGTATAGTTGCAGCAATCAAGACCAGGATATGGAGCTTGTTGATTTTGATTTTTTAAGTGAACGCTTGAAACAAAATAGTTTACAAGAAAAACTCACTGCAAAATGGATAGATCATGTTCAAAGGTATTAAACAACAAAAAGAGGAAATAAGAGAGCAATATAGGGCTATAAGAAAAAATATTGATGAGAGCTATTCCAGTTATGCAGCAAATTCCCTTATTAATCTCTTCAACCAGAACTTAAGTTACATTAAAGGCAAAACAATTGCGGCTTACATTCCAATTGATGGGGAAATAAATGTTGTACCTTTGATGCATCATTTGCTCAATTTAGGCTATAGAGTGGCAATTCCTAATGAAAATAAGCCGTCAAGGTTTAAGGAATGGAACAAAACAGGTGAAGATATAATTCCCGATACGATCATTACCCCTATTGTTGCTTTTGATGATCATCTTAATAGATTGGGTTTTGGTGGTGGCTGGTATGATGCGGTAATAAAAGAACTGCGGCCGCTTGGCAAAATATTTATAGGTGTAGCTTATAAAAAACAATATTGCAAAAATCTGCCAATAGAAGAACACGACCAAAAATTAGATATTATAATCACTGAGACACGTGTTAGGTGTAGGTAGGGGCTCTTCCAAAATATTCAAAATATCAGTTGCACAGTAAACCCGATCTCTCTTCCCCTCAGAAGTTTGTGAAACAATGCTTAAATCTTCAAGTTTCATGACTGCTCTTTGAGCTGTTGTGAATGCAACACCTAAGTTTTCAACTACTTTCTTTATAGTAAAGTAGGGGTTTACAGCTAGATATCTTATAATATCACTCACAACTCCTTCGGTTTTAGAACTTTGCCAACCTGTAATTAAATTGTTAATTTGTTCTGCCCTCGATAATACGTCCAACGATTGCAACGCTACACCATTTAAGAAATAAGAGAACCAATCATGCCATGTACCTTTGCTGCTTATATTGTAAAGTTGTGTATAGTACTCACTTTGCGTAGCTTCGAAGAATGCGCTTAGATATAACAAAGGCGATGATAATAACTTTCTTTCGATAAGGAATAATGTTATGAGTAGACGTCCAATACGCCCATTGCCGTCCAAGAACGGGTGAATTGCCTCAAATTGATAATGGCACAAAGCTATGTGTATGAGTGGGGGCAATGTTCTATCATGTAGGAACTTTTCAAAGGAGTCCAAGTAACCCATTAACTCACCTGGTGTTGGTGGCACATATTTTGCTGAGTTTATTGTACACCCTGGAATTCCAATCCAGTTCTGCACGCGACGAAATTCTCCTGGAGTTGCGTGAGAACCTCTTACACCTTGCATAAGCTTCCCGTGAATTTCTTTAATCAACTGAAGCGACAGTGGAAGGGACTGTAAACGTTTTAGTCCATAATCAAGCGCTGATATATAATTGTGCACTTCTTGTAAGTCATCGGGATTGCGATTTACATTAGCACCTGCTTCTTGAGCCAAAACTTCACCAAGAGTTGCTTGGGTCCCCTCGATTCTACTTGAAAAGACTGCTTCACGTGCTACAAAGGGTCGCATGAGAAGATGAGGATTAGGCAATTTAGCTCCTTCCCTGGATAACATACCCAAAATATGATCTGCTCTGGAAAGACTATTGACTAAAGCATTGTCCCATTCAAATTTTGGTGGCAAGGGATTGGGTATAAATGCCTCATAACCAGCGAGTGTATTAATCACCTTATCTGATGGTGATTCTTTAATATCCATTCATTCAACTCCAGCACACTATTTTTATAGTATACATTATTTTCGAAAAAGTAAAAAATGAAAATAAGGCTTTATCTTATTTGCGTGGATGAAAATAAAAAACCTCTTATTTTCGATTTTGTGCAAAAATGAAAATAAAGCTTATCTTAATGGTGATAGATTTCTTGCATTATGGTAAGAAATTTCAGAGAGCAGATTATGCAAGAGATCTAATGATATGGTAGATGTCATTTAAGTAGCTTGACACTAGAATCCAGTTTTCTTTACAATCCCCTTCGTGAAAGAACAAAAATGCTTATTTGTCACCATAGCCGGGTTACCAAATGCTGGGAAGTCCACGCTGATTAACGGCATTGTAGGTAAGAAGATTGCAATTGTTACCCCCAAAGTGCAAACAACGAGGACACAAATAAGGGGTATTGCAATACGCGATGACACACAAATTATTTTTACTGATTCTCCGGGGATATTTTCGGCAGAAACGAAACTTGAGAAAACTCTAGTCAAATCTGCATGGTCAGCAATCAAGGGTGATGACATCACTTTGTTGCTGGTTGATGCGAGCAATTATTTAAAAAATATAGAGAGAATCAAAACTATATTTGCGCGGCTGCAACGCACAAAAGGCAGATGCATTTTGGTTATCAATAAGATTGATCTGGTAAAAAAACCTGAGTTAAAGATGGCGTATGAACATCTGAATTTGCTTTATAGGTTTGAAAGAATTTTTACAATATCAGCATTAAAGAGTGATGGACTTTCTGATTTGATAAGTTATTTATCTGAAGTTGCGCCAGTGAGTCCTTGGTTTTATAGAGAAGATCAAATAACCGATTCCTCGACGAATTTTTTATCAGCGGAAATTACGAGGGAAAAATTATTCTTGAATTTGCGTGAAGAATTGCCATATTCTATAGCTGTCATAACTGAACAAATTCAGGAGAAAAAAGATAAGAGTTTAATCATAAAACAGGTCATATTTGTGCTGAGGGATAGTCATAAGAAAATAGTACTAGGAAAAGATGGCAGTAATATTAAAAAATTTGGCATCGAGGCACGTGTTGAGCTGGAGAAATTATTCGAGTGTAAAGTTCACCTGTTTTTGTTCGTGAAAGTTCGGCATTGGACTGACCGTCCTGAGGAGTACATAAGCAATGCTTAATTCTTTATTGGTATTTGATATTGAGACTATACCAGATATAAACTCCTGCAAAAATTTACTCAATATTCGTGATGATAGTAGTGTAGAAGAGAAAAGGGACACGTTAACAAAATATCACCTCGAGATAACAAACGGACAAAACCCTTTTCTTCGTCAGCCTTTCCACCAAATTGTAGTTATCAGTTTTTTACTCTGCAATATAAGCTGCAGAAATGGTTATGAGGTGTTCACACTACAGGAAATTAGGTCTGGCGGCACACTAGATTCTAGTGAAAAAGAGCTAGTGAAGGGATTTTTCAATTATATGTCAGAAAAAAGACCAAGGTTAGTCTCATTTAATGGGCGCACTTTTGATATACCAGTGTTGAAATACCGTGCTATGGTCCATGGCATTCAAGCAGAATATTTTCATAAAGCTGGTGATAAGTGGAATAGCTATAATCAAAGATACAGTAGTGATTGGCATTGCGATTTACTTGAATCCCTCTCTGATTTTGGGGCTTCCGCGAGAGTAAAAATGAACGAAGTTTGTGCAGCGCTTAATCTTCCTGGTAAAATTGGGGTTGATGGGTCGCAAGTTATGGGTTTATACGATAGCAGCAAGATGCAAGAGATTCGAGAATACTGTGAAACAGACGTAATTAACACTTATTTGATTTACTTGAGATTTGTGCACCATCAAGGAAGAATCACTACCGCAAGCTATAACAAAAGTGTGGAAGAGCTACTTTTAGAATGCGAAAAAAAAGCACATCTGAAAAATTTTAAAAAAGAATGGGAAATAACTTGTGGCGGAAAGTTTTATATTTGAATCTAGAGGTGTCAAGTACTGGAATTACACCCCCTGTGTCATCCCAGCGCCTCCTTTTCTTGTCATCCAAGTAACCTTTTTTTTGTCGTCCCAGTGCTTGACACTGGAATGGCTTTGTTGCATGGCAACTAAAAAACCTAGCGGCCACTGATAAAATTCATTACAAAGCAGCGATTTGACTTTCTTTAGCCTTATTGTATAATTAAATAATTTTATCCTATGGTTAGAGTAATATGGCACCACGTGAGTCTCAATTCGAAAAGTTTGACAGCACCATTGCAAAAATAAGTGATAACATTGATTCTGGTAATGTTGGTTCTACTGAAATTTATGAGGAAATAAAAAATCAGTTAAGAGAAAACCTCAGTACTGTATATGAAGAGTGGGAAAATAGTCAGTTTGATTCAAGTTTTAGGTTCAAGTTATATAATAGTTGTAATCGCATTATAGAAATAACGTTATTACATAGCGCAATTGACTGCAGAGAAAAAAGAGGCTGCATGTATACCACTAATTCAATGTTTATTGAAAAAGGGAGCTGGTCTTAATATAAGAGATAGCTACAATGGAACTCCTTTGCAAAATGCTGTTTACACCGAAGGAGATAAGAACAAAGAAGTAGTAAAGTTATTATTAGATGCGGGAGCAGATCCAAATGCAATGGATGATGATGCTACTAATTCAAGAACTCCATTGTCCATAGCATGCCGTTATTCTGATGAAAACCTAAACGTGGAGGCAGCAAAACTTCTACTAGAAAGTGAAGCAGACGTTAATGAAGTTGTAGATATATAGAGGAAATACTATTTTACATCAACTTATTCGTCAGTCATTTTACATATCAGATAGAACACCGATTTTAAAGAAACAACTTCCTGGCTTAATAAAGCTCTTTATAGTATCTGTTCAGGGGACCGGCTGAGGAACGAGCAAAAGGCTTTAAATGATCTATTTTTCGTCTAAAAGCGTGCAAAGTGTTAACAAGTCAACCACATTACATCTTATTTAGCCCACTTTATTCTAAGAACCTGTTTAAAATCTCGAAGAGATGAGGTAAAATAAGCATAGATTAATAATG
>JAITUS010000123.1 GCA_031286185.1 Rickettsiales bacterium | reverse complement strand
TACACAATCGGAGCGAGGAAATACATTCCTTGAGCGAATAATTTCGTTATACTTAACATGGAAGCAAAAGGAGCTAAATCCTTTCCACAGCCTCTTATCTATCGTTTCTTAAACCGCTCCCCTGAATGGATACGCCATCATCACAGCCTTACCTACAGCTTTACCCAAACCACCTAACATTTGATTGATAGATATCTGGCGATCATTTAAAGATTTTCCGTAAGAAGTGTAGCCACTACCTAGGTTTTGACCTATAACTAACCGAAGTAAGATTTCCCCGGATGCTGAAAGACAAAATCAATAGCCGAATTAATATTGGACCAAAAGGTTGGTAGGACCTTTCTCATACCAATTCTAGTTATTGGGAAGGCAAATAAAATGTATCATAAATTCCCCCAAAGCTGCCAACTGTAGGCAGAAGGTGCTCTTTTTAATTTGTCCTATTACTATTGAGATTTGGTATGAGACCATCACGGCATGGTAGGAAAACCTTGCTTGGGTTAGCATAGATACCTGCTCTGCGCTGGACGGGATAGTATAAACGCCTCTCTTCGCTAGCTCATTCAATTTGGCTGATCATAATTTGTTGCTACTACACTTTCTTTCTCATCTAAATGTGAATGACAACTGTTATCTCCCAACAGCCTTTCGTCATAAGTTTCAATATCAAAATATTTTTCATATTTATCTATATTATCACAAAGTGAAAGTGCCCTAATCTTGCTCATAATCAAACCTGTACCAGCAGGAATTAATCTTCCTACTATGACATTTTCTTTTAGCCCGCTCAAAGAATCTTCCTTTCCACAGAACGCTGCTTCTGTTAGCACTTTCGTTGTCTCTTGGAAGGAGGCAGCAGAAATAAAGGAATTAGTTTCAAGGCTAGCTCTCGTAATTCCCTGCAAGATAGGAAGATAACTAGCAGGTCGCTTGCCAGAATTGTTCATAGCATTATTTTCCCTATCAATTTCCAGCTTATCAATGCTTTCGCCAACTAAGTACATAGTATCACCAGGATCAGTAATTTCTACTTTTTGCAACATTTGTTTTAATATTACTTCTAAGTGTTTGTTGTCTATACGGACACCCTGCAATCTATAGACTTGCTGTATTTCAGAAATCATATAGTGTGCTAGAGCTTCGAGTCCAAGTACACGCAAAATGTCATGAAGATCAGGATCACCATCCATCAATAGATCACCTTTACGTACAAAATCACCCTCATTGACTATTACGTGTTTGCTCCTTGATACCAGATATTCAACTGGTGAAATCTGCTCATCTACAGGTTTAATTAATATACTGCGTTTTCCTCTCCGATCTTTCTCAGAAAATGCTACATGACCATCTATTTCACTAACAATTGCATGCTCCCTAGGACGTCGTGCTTCAAACAATTCTATGACTCTCGGTAGACCACCAGTAATATCACGAGTTTTGACTGACTCTCTTGGCGTTCTTGTAATGATATCACCTGCATGAACCTTTTGGCCATCTTGTACATTTAGTACTGCACCAATTGGTATAAAATAACATGCTTCGACGCCACTTGCGAGTGTCATTACTTCACCGTTATCGTCAAGCAACACTATACGAGGACGCAAATTAGCTCCACCAGAATGCAATTTCCAATCCTTCACTACTTTACTTGATATTCCGGTAGATTCATCTATAACCTCAGTGATTGATACTCCATCTTTTAGGTCTCGATAAGATACTGTACCAGTCTTTTCCGTGATAATAGGTAATGTATAAGGATCCCATTCTGCAACTCTGTCGCCAATTTTTACTGACTGACCTTCATCTACATAAAGCTTGGCACCATAAGGTACACTATGCCTCAATTTTTCACTACCGAGACTATCAATCAATATAACTTCACAAGAACGACTTATTACAATTTTATCTCCATTTTTGTCTATAATTATATTACTATTGTTCAATTTTATTTTAGCATTAATAGAAGCTATAATATTTGAAGATTCAACGCCCCTAGTCATTACTCCGCCTATGTGGAAAGTACGCATCGTTAACTGAGTGCCTGGCTCTCCAACGGATTGAGCGGCTATCACACCAACTGCCTCACCTATTGAAACAATTCTGCCAATTGCAAGGTCTCTTCCATAACACAGAGCACATACACCTGGGCTTAGTTCGCAGGTTAAAGGTGATCTAATTTTCACAGCGTCAAGACCTGCAATGTTAATTCGCTTTACCTTACTTTCATCAATCAATTCTCCTGCTTTCACCAATAATTCTTTTGTCACCGGATTATATATATCATTTGCAGCTGTTCTGCCCAGCACAACGCTCTCTAAAGATGCAACTATGGTACCTCCTTCAACCGTGGCTCTTACAACGAGACCATTTTTGGTTTTACAGTCATGTTTTGTAACTATGCAGTTTTGAGACACATCAACCAAGCGACGAGTTAAGTACCCAGAGTTTGCAGTTTTAAGCGCAGTATCAGCAAGACCCTTACGTGCACCATGAGTAGAATTGAAGTACTCAAATACGTTTAACCCTTCGCGGAAGTTGGAGATTATAGGTGTTTCTATAATCTCACCAGAAGGCTTAGTCATGAGTCCTCGCATTCCAGCTAGCTGTTTCATCTGTGAAGTAGAACCCCTTGCACCAGAGTTAACCATCATATACACTGAATTGTACTTACTATTTCTGTCGTATATAGATATTGCCTTTAACATATCATTGGCTATCATATCCGTACACTTAGACCATTCATCTATAACCTTGTTATACCTTTCACTTCTGGTGATTAACCCGTCTTGATATTGCATAGAGAACTTTTTAATTTCATTCCTAGCGTGATCAACATGTGTAGCTTTAGTTTCGGGTATAACCAGATCACAACGACTAAAAGAAGTACCAGAAAATGTAGCATACTCAAAGCCAAGTACCATTAGTTTGTCAGAAAATTCTACTGTAGCGCTTTGACCGCAGTTACGATATACTAAATCAACTATATTGGTTACTTCCTTAACTGTTAAGACCTGATTTACAAGATCAAAGCTCAAATTCTCATGTTTAGGAAAGATCTGCCATAATATTAGGCGACCAGGAGTTGTACGAACAGTTTTATAGCAAATTTCGCCGTCACTACTCGTATATTCCATCCTATGCTTTATACTAGAATGAATATGCAAAGTACCGTTACTCAGAGAGTGTTCAATTTCACCAAAAGTACTCGAGAATGGTAAATCATCATCTTCCTCATCGGTTTGTTCCTGCAAAGTTAAGTAGTGTATACCAAGTATTATATCTTTACTAGGAACTATAATTGGTCTGCCGTTAGAAGGGCTTAAAACATTATTAGTCGACATCATCAATACTCTAGCTTCAAGCTGAGCTTCTAATGAAATCGGCACGTGCACTGCCATTTGATCGCCATCAAAGTCAGCATTAAACGCTGTACAGACAAGCGGGTGTAGTTGTATTGCTTTGCCTTCAATAAGGATTGGTTCAAAAGCCTGGATACCAAGCCTATGTAGAGTAGGTGCTCTATTTAGCAATACAGGGTGTTCTTTTATTACCTCCTCAAGCATATCCCAAACTTCTGGCTTCTCTGCTCTTATTAGCTTACTAGCAAACTTAATAGTTGGAGCCATACCATACATCTTGAGCTTTGAGTAGACAAAAGGCTTGAATAATTCGAGAGCCATTCTTTTTGGTAATCCGCACTGATTTAACTTTAAAGTTGGACCAACAACTATTACAGAACGTCCAGAGTAGTCCACTCTTTTTCCTAATAGATTCTGACGGAAACGACCTTGTTTTCCTTTTAGCATATCGCTAATAGATTTTTTATATCCAACAGCACCAGCTTTATTCGCCAGAGTATTACGACGGCTATTGTCAAAAAGAGAATCAACTGCTTCTTGTAACATCCTCTTTTCGTTACGAATCATAATTTCAGGAGGATTTAAACTTAATAGCTTTCTCAACCTGTTATTTCTATTAATAATAGTCCTATAATGATGATTCAGATCAGAAACTGCAGGACGACCACTTTCAAGCGACACTAAAGGACGCAAATCAGGTGGCAAAATAGGTATAGTCGTAAGTATCATCCACTCAGGTCTGTTTCTTGATTTGATAAAGTTTTCAATAATACGTAATCTCTTTATAATTTTCTTTCTTCTTATTTCGGAAGTAACAGATTCTAACTCCAATCTTAGATTCTTTCTAATTTCGTGTAAATCAAGACGAGTCAGCAACTCTCTTATAGCTTCAACGCCTTGCATAGCCACAAAGCTATCGGTTCCATAACTATCTTTAGCTTCATTGTAGGCTTTTTCACTAATAATCTCACCTTTTTCAAAAGGAGAAACAAGAGGATCCATTACAATATAATTATCGCTATATAAAATGTTCTCAATATCTCTTAGAGACATGTCTAGTAATGCTCCAATCCTCGAAGGAAGCGATTTCAAAAACCATATATGAGCAACAGGAGATGCAAGCTCTATATGGCCCATTCTTTCTCTTCTCACTTTAGAAGATGTAACCTCTACTCCGCACTTTTCACATATACGACCTCTGTGCCTTCTTTTTTTGTATTTTCCACATAAACATTCGTCGTCATTGACAGGACCGAAAACCTTAGGACAGAACAATCCACCTTTTTCAACTTTAAATGTACGATAGTTTGCAGTTGAGACATCTTTTATCTCACCATAGGACATAGATTTAATACTTTCAGGACTAGCAATGGATATACTAATCTTATCAAAAGACTGTGCAATATTAGTATGAGATATGTCTTCAATAACTATCTCATTTTGCTTTAAAGCTACATTTAGACATAAAGAGCGTAATTCTTTTATCATCACATTAAAAGATTCAGGGGTCCCACACTCAAAATTACTGTCACCTTTTATTATTGATTCATAAATCTTAATCCTGCCATTAATGTCATCAGACTTCACGGTTAACATTTCCTGTAAAGTATAGGCAGCGCCATAGGCTTGCAATGCCCAACATTCCATTTCACCAAAACGCTGACCACCAAAATGGGATTTTCCTCCAAGAGGTTGCTGAGTAACCAAGCTATAAGGCCCTACTGAACGTGCGTGAATTTTATCATCAACTAGGTGGTGCAACTTAAGCATGTACATATAACCAACCGTAACCTTACGATCGAATTTTTCACCAGTGCAACCATCGTACAATACACTTTGTCCAGAGTTATCCAAACCAGCGAGTTCAAATAATTTTGTTATTTTTTCATCTTTTGGACCTTCAAATACAGGCGCAGCAACAGGAACACCATCACGTAATTTATGTGCAAACTCGATCAAGTTACTATCGCCAGTCTCACGAATACCATTACAGATGGATACATCACTACCGCAACTATACACCTCAATAAGGAAGTTACGTAAGTTGTCGTGTGCGCTTTTACAAGAGTTTAAATAATTTTCCACTAATGTGTTTAACTCGTCATTTAGTGCATTTTTATTAGATATATTAAAAATAGAAGCCGCTATTTCTTCATCACTAACTTCTTCAATTTTTCTGTTATCAAGATACGCTGCTGCAAATTTTACAGGGTTATCATTGTCGAGAGACCTAGTTTTCTTACAGAAAGTACTTTTAGTTTTGTTGATTTCATCAAGAATGTCACCTACTTTTTCTCCTAATTTTTTGCAAGCCCACCCTACATGAGTTTCTAATATTTGTCCCACATTCATTCTTGATGGCACACCTAGAGGATTAAGAATAATATCAACAGGAGTACCATCTTCTAAATAAGGCATATCCTCCACTGGTACAACTCGAGAAATCACCCCTTTGTTTCCATGCCTACCAGCCATTTTATCTCCTGGCTGCAGACTGTGCTTCACAGCAATGAAAACTTTTACTGACATCGACACACCCTGAGGTAAGTCATAACCCTCATCTAATTTTTCTACTTTTTGCTTAAACTGTGTTATTGCATTTGATACTTTTTCATCAAAGTCTTTTTTTAAGCTCTTAACTTGTTTAGAAATAGATTTGTTTTTTAACCCTATACTCCACCATTGTTCACGTTCAATATCGTTAAGTTTTTCTTGATCTTGAGAGCAAGAATGCACGAGAAGTTTTTTTAGTTCGTCATAGAAATACTCACTAGCTACATTGATTATATAGTCCCGCTCTTTCTCTAGATCATCCATTTCTTTTTGCTTAATAAGCAATGCCCTTTCGTTTTCTTCAACTCCCCTGCGTGTAAAGACTCTTACATCAATTACTGTTCCTTCAACATCTGGGGATGTGTACAAAGAGGAATCTGCACAATCGAATGACTTTTCACCAAAAATCGTCATCAACAATTTTGTTTCAGGAGGTAATGAAAGAGAAGGTTTAGGTGTAACTTTACCTACTAGAATATAGCCTGGACCCACTCTTGTACCAATTTTTACTATACCACTATCATCCAAGTGGTATAGACTTTCTTCATTAACACCAGGTATAGCACGAGTTATCTTCTCTGACCCTAAAGGAGTATCATGTACAACACATTCAAATTCTTCTATATGGATAGAAGTAAATAGATCCTTTTTAACAACTTCACTGGAAATAATAATAGAGTCTTCAAAATTATAACCTTGCCAAGACATAAAAGCGACTAGCAAATTTTTACCAAGTGCTAGCTCACCACTATTAATTGCAGGACCATCAGCTATTACATCACCCTCTTTAGCATAATCACCAACACGTACTAGTGGCCTTTGATTAATGCAAGTATTATGATTGGAACGCTGAAATTTCTTTAAATGATAAATATCTACACCCAGGTAGTTAACCCTTTCTTTATCAAAGGCGCGTATAACTATGGAATTACTATCAGAGCTATCAACTATGCCATCACGTTTTGCCAAAACTACAGCACCAGAACCAGAAGCAACAAAAGATTCCATACCAGTTGCAACCAAAGGAGCAGTAGGCTTCAACAAAGGCACAGCTTGGCGTTGCATGTTTGAACCCATTAATGCTCTGTTGGCATCATCATTTTCCAAAAATGGGATCAAGGAAGCTGCAACTGATATTACCTGTTTAGGAGATACGTCAATGTAACTCACTTGATCGCTACTTACCATGGCAAAACTACTGGCATACCTACAGTATAGCATGTCATCAACAAAACGGTTATTTTCATCAAGCCTTGCACTGGTATCAGCTATATAATACGAACCTTCATCTATTGCAGATAGATACTCAATTTGATCAGTGACAACCCTATTTACTACTTTCCTGTAAGGGCTTTCAATAAAACCATATTTATTAACACGTGCGTATATAGCCAAACTGTTGATTAGCCCTATATTTTGCCCTTCAGGGGTTTCAATGGGGCAAATTCTTCCATAATGAGTTGGATGAACATCACGCACTTCAAATCCTGCACGGTCTCTCGTTAACCCGCCAGGACCTAATGCTGATAACCTTCTTTTATGCGTTATTTCAGATAATGGATTAGTCTGATCCATAAACTGGGATAATTGAGAAGAATTAAAGAAATCTCTTAAGACATTAGTTAATATTTTTGGATTAATAAAATCAGATGGAGAAACTTTGTCTAAACTAGAAGTAGACATAGAGTCAATTATTACACGTTCCAATTTTAGTAACCCAGCCCTAAACTGATTCTCTATAAACTCTCCAACTGATCTTACTCTTCTATTTCCCAAGTGATCAATGTCATCCACAGATCCTTGACCGTCACGTAACAGTACTATTTTTCTTACAATTTCAATAATATCTTCATGTGTTAAGACAGTTAAATCCTCGTCACAATTTAACCCAAGATAAGAATTAAGTTTCAACCTACCAATATTAGACAGATCGTAATACTCAGGGTTGAAGAAAAGATTATGAAAAAACTCTTCTACTATCTCTAAAACGGGAACTTCACCAGGACGCAAGACTCTATATATTTCATACAGCGCATCCTGATAAGGCACGGTTTCATCTAGAAAAAGTGTATTTAATATATAAGGCCCAACATATAGATTATCGATGTTTAAGACTGATATTTCACCCACAGATAGTAATTCAAGCTTTTTTACGTCTTCCACTTTTATAGACTCACCAGCAGATAAAATTTTCGTAGAGCTAACATCATCTATTAAGTCTTCTGCAAGAAATAAACCACATATAGAATCGAAAGGCACTAGATACTCTTTTAATCTATCGTCATATAGCTTTTTAGCTAGCCTTGAGGTAACACGAACATTAGCCTTAAGTAACACATTACCTTCAACGTCCATTAAGTCAAAAGGTAACCTAACTCCCTTAAATTTGTCAGGAATGAAAGGTACTTTCCAACCATTTTTGTATTTTACATACTTTATCTTTTCATAAAATTTATCGAGTATATCATTATTTGACAGGCCCAACGCTTTTAATAAAACTGAAATTGGTAATTTTCTTTTCCTATCAATACGAAAATACAAATGGTCTTTAACATCAAACTCAATATCAAGCCAAGAACCTCTATAAGGAATAATTCTAGCAGAATAAATTAATTTACCGGAGTTATAAGTTTTTCCCTTATCGCTATCAAAAAATACACCAGGGGACCTATGCATCTGTGAAACGATAACTTTTTCCACCCCATTAATGATGAAAGTGCCTTTATCAGTCATCATCGGCAACTCACAAAAGTGGACTTCCTGCTCTTCTATAAATTTTACAATAGTCGCAAGCTTGGAACGATCCCCACTCTCTTTAATCGATCTATATTCATCAAGAGAAATACCATCTTGTACAACAACAAGACGTATAGAAGCAATAACTCGAGCAGAAAAAGTTATACCGCGCTTTATACATTCAGACTCATCATACTTAGGATCATCTATTCTGCAGCTTATGAACTCAATAGTAGCCCTGTGCAAAGGATCATTTACTGGAAAGACTAAATGAAAAATAGATTCAAGTCTTTCATTATCATGACTTCCAGGAGTAAATGACTTGTATGACTCTTTTTGAACTTTAACTAAATCTAACAAAGAATCTTTTAAATCAATTGACCTGGAATAAGAAACCCTAGGAACAAAAGCATCAGAAACACACATATAAGAAGAATCAACCATTAAAATACCCCAAACTAACTAAAAGCGCTGCATCAATATAAAATTAATATATTAAATGTAAGCATCTTATTCAAGTTCCACTTTGGTTGCTCCTGCTTCAATGAGTTGTTGCTTTATTTTCTCTGCTTCATCTCTAAGAATATTAGCAGTCAAATCCTTAGGCAAGGATTCAACTAACTCTTTTGCTTCTTTTAAGCCTAATGTAGAATTAACCTTTCTAACCATTCTAATGATTTCCATTTTTTTGCTTGCATCAATTTCTTTAATTACAACTTTGCATTCAGTTTTTTCTTGAGAAGCAGAACTAGCAGCATTATCACTAGTAGGTGCACTAGCACCAACAACTCCGCCAACAAAAGAACCAGCGGGTAATCCTATCTTCTCTTCTAGAACTTTTACAAGTTCAGAAGCCTCTAATAGATTTAAAGATAATATTTTATCAACCAAATCGTTTGTTACATTACTCATACTACTACCTTACTTAACAACAAATTTATTTTTTAGAACTATAATAATCTAACGCTCTTATAAGCCTCATGGAAGGTGAGTTAATAGATAACGCCAACCGAGCAGGAATATTATAAGATATTAAACGCATAATTTTAATACGCAACTCATCCAGAGAAGGCAACTTAGCCAGTTTATTAACATCCTCTACTGTAAGCAATTGATTTAAGTGAGCTGCGCAAATCATAGACATCTTTTTTTTATTAGCATCAATGAAATCAACTATTAGCTTTGCAGCTTCTACTATACCACTAGAGTATATAATAGCAACAGGACCAGAAAATCTATCTGATAAATAGGGAAATCTATCAGTTCTTTCCAAAGCTAAACGGGCTAGAGTATTTTTAACTACTAGCATCCCGCCTGCTACAGCCTTTAGGCCATTCCTGAGGGCTAATGAATCACTAGCATTTATAGATTTTAAATTTACCAGTATTAAGAAATCATTATTTACAAACACATTCATTATGTTCTGTATAAAATCATCCTTACTTTCACGCTTCACAGTATTACTCCCTTAAATTATATCTTCCACTTTGTTTATTTTATAAGCCTTGCCCATAGTTGAATTTAAAAAGACACTCTTAAAGTACACTCCTTTAACAGAAACAGGTTTACTATTTCTAATGACTTTAAGAAAGGCTTTCAAATTTTCTAGCAAATCATCAACACCGAACTTGATGTTTCCTAATTTACCGTGGATAATACCATTTTCGTCTGTCCTAAATTTTATTTGACCAGATTTAATGGTTTTAACAGCTTCTGCAACTTTAAAAGTTACGGTACCAAATTTAGGATTAGGCATCAATCCCTTGGCACCCAATACTTTCGCAATAGGGGTAATTTTTGCTATAAAATCGGGAGTGGTGATACACCAATCAACATCTAGTTTTCTGCCCTTTTTTACTTCTTCAACTAAATCCTCCCCTCCTACAATATCAGCACAAGCTTTTTCAGCTTCTGATGAATGCTTATCTTGGGCAAAAACAGCTACTTTAATATCTTTTCCAATACCCTTAGGCAAAACCACTGTACCGCGCACCTGTTCTTCAGATTTACGTGAATCCACATCTAAATTAACTGCAACATCAATTGACTCGTTAAACTTTGCTGAAGCAGACTCAATAATCTTTTCTAAACATTGCTTGGGATTGTCGTGATATGTACTCATGCGTCTAACCTTCTATAACTTCTATACCCATAGATTTGGCAGTGCCTATGACCATTTTCACTGCTGAATCCTCATTATTCACTTTCATGTCAACCATTTTACATCTTGCTACCTTAATTATAGCAGACATAGGCAACTTCGCCACCAATTCTTTACCTGGATTATTGGAGCTTTTGGTCAATTTAGTTTCCTGCTTAAGCAAATAAGCAACAGGCGGACCACTGACAGTAAAATCGTGAGAGCGATCATCCTTTATGGAGATTCGTACTGTTACTAAATCGCCTACCTTATAGCTAGCGTTAGCCGTGCTAGTCACTTTATTAAAATCTTCGCAGAACTTAGGAACGGGTATACCACGCGGACCAAGCACTGAAGCAATTTTTGGCCCGGGTACTGCCTTCCCTGCTTCCATTAATAAGTTAATCTTAGCAACCACGACACTCATAATCAATCCTCTATTTTCTCTACTTGAGCTAAATCTAACTCTATTATTGTTGGCTTACCTAGAATTGACACTTCTACATTAATGATTTTTTTCTCATCGTTAATCATGTCTACTTTACCAGTAAAATTTTGAAAAAGACCATCGTTAATTTTCACCTTTTCTCCCTTTTCATAACCGTGACTTAACTTTTTCGTCTCTTGAGCATTATAAAGTGCATTACACATTGAGCGAATCTCACCATCCAAAATTACCTTGGGAACATTACCATTTTTTAAGAACCCATAAACTTTAAGAGACTTTGGTATATTATTAACAAAGTTTAACACTTCATCGCATAAATTTACATATAAAAAAACATAACCAGGAAAGCATTTTCTTCGTGTAACAGTTTTTTTAGACCTTAATTCCGCCTCACTTGGCTCTTCATATGGGATAAAAACTTCCTTAAAATAATCGCTAACTCCTAATCTCATAGAATTTTCTAACACGTGTTGACACACCTTTTCTTCATAATTGGAAGCAACTCTCAAAATATACCATTTGTATTTGTCGAATTCTCTACGCTTTAAACTCATTTCATCATCTGAGACTACTTCAAAATTACCAGGCTCATCACTGCAGAACCCAGGTGTTTGATTCAGAATATCCTTGCTCTCATCACATAGATGCATACACACGTACACTTCACACAACTCCCTTATGTCAGATTTTGAATTATTTGCCGTTTGATAAGGAATAAATACCTCCTTGAAATAAGCAGTGTAGTTTACCAACTCACGTACGTGCCTATCATATCCGTAATCAACTTTAATAATGTACCATTTATATTCCATAAACAATTCCAAATAAAGCTTTAATTGCGTAAAGAGACGAAAAATCTATCAAATGAAAGAAAACTGAAAAGCACAGTATAACAACTGCTACAACAAATAAAGACGATAACACTTCTTGCTTCTTCACCCAGGCAATTTTTCGTATTTCCTGCTTGATATCACACAAAAAGACACTTAACCCTTTTAACATTTCTACCACAACATTAATGCAGGAGCGATAGGAATTGAACCTACAACCTCTGGTTTTGGAGACCAGCGCTCTACCAATTGAGCTACACTCCTATGACTAAAACTTTCTACTCCAAAATTTCGGAAACAACACCAGAACCAACAGTTCTACCACCCTCTCTTATTGCAAAACGCAATCCCTTATCCATCGCTATTGATACTTGCAATTCCACTTCTATACTTACA
>JAITUS010000044.1 GCA_031286185.1 Rickettsiales bacterium | reverse complement strand
GGTTTTGTTTTCTGCTTGCTACTCTCCAGAATTGGCCTGATTTTTTCAAATTGCTCTCGACTTATACTGCTTGGATAACTTTTCCACATAGACACCTCATTATTAATCTATGCTTATTTTACCTCATCTCTTCGAGATTTTAAACAGGTCCTCAGAAATACCCTTATATTATGATAAGGGAGTCGGCGGAATTTGTCAAGTAGTTTTTTTGTTTCTATTGAATGACATACGCTGCCAAAACTAGTTTTTTATGCGAGAGATCTAATGTTGTTCTGGCGCACCTATGTGATATTTGATAACTCCTCCTTTACAAACTTTATGTCACGCAATATAGAGATTGTGGAAAGGTTTGTTTTTGGTATCATGTTATATCTATAGAATTCCAGCACCGTATGAACTTTAAATCGGTCGTTTTATGTATACTAGATGGCTGGGGAAATGGAATAGAGAATAGTGAATATAATGCTATTAGCAATGCAAATCCACCCTGTTGGCAGTATATTAGCTCTAATTACCCAAAATGCAATTTATCTGCCTGTGGAACCGATGTTGGGTTACCAAATGGTCAGATAGGCAATTCAGAAGTTGGTCATATGAATATTGGTAGTGGCAGAGTAGTGATGCAAAGCCTACAGCGTATTAATCAAGAAATAGGAACAATAGAAAGTAATGCAAATCTACAAAACCTTATTGGCAATTTAAAAAGTAAGCATGGCGTATGCCATATAATAGGATTAGTGTCAGACGGTGGTGTTCATTCGCATCAAAAACATATTTCAACTCTAGCAAATAAAATATCGCAACACGGAATTAAAGTGGTGATACATGCATTTTTAGATGGCAGAGACACATTGCCAAATTCAGGGAAAAAATGCATTCAAGAATTTGAAGAGAGTATAAAGGGCAATGACATAAGAATTGCTACTGTCTCTGGACGTTACTACGCTATGGATCGTGATAACAGGTGGGAAAGAACAATCGAAGCTTACGAAGCTATCGCATTTGCAAAGGCACCTTGTCACGATAGTGTGATGTCGTTGATTGATAATAATTATCAAAACAACATAACTGATGAGTTTATCAGACCTGCAGTAATAGGTAACTATCAAGGTATAAAGCCAGAAGATGGAGTGTTACTGGCTAACTTTCGTGCCGATCGAATGATGCAATTGGCAAGTATTTTGCTTGGTAAAACAGACTTCTTGGATGTCATTCCAGCACGTGACGCTGGAATCTGTGGTCAAACTGCTCAGATGACAGAAGGCTATGAGCAAAAACCGTTTTCTTCGATTCTAAGTATGATGCAATACAAAGCGGACTTAAAAATTCCCTGTCTTTTTCCTCCTACATCTTTCGCCAACACTCTAGGACAGGCAATAGCGGATAATAGATTACGACAGTTGCGTATTGCTGAAACTGAAAAATACGCTCATGTAACTTTCTTTTTCAATTGCGGCAAAGAAGAACCTTTCCCCGGTGAAGAGAGAATTCTCATTCCTTCACCAAAAGTTAAAACTTATGATTTGCAGCCTGAAATGTCAGCCTTTGAGCTCACAGAAAAGCTTGTAGAAAAAATTTATTCCCAAGAATTCGCACTGATAGTTGTAAATTACGCTAATCCTGATATGATAGGTCATACAGGTAACATGAAAGCAGCTCAGAAGGCTGTGCTAGCTATAGATAATTGCCTTATGAAAGTACTCAATGCTGTTAAAGAAGTGGGTAACACTGTGCTCATTGTTACGGCAGATCACGGCAATGTTGAGTGCATGTTCGATGAAGAAAACAACACACCTCATACAGCACATACTTTGAATACAGTTCCATTCATCGCATGCTCTGATTCTTGTAACAATCTGAAGCTAAGAAATGGAAAGTTATCTGATATCGCTCCCACTATTTTACAGTTACTTGAAATTAAAAAACCAGACGAAATAACAGGTAGTTCATTGATTGTATAAGCAGCTAGTACGCTTTATGTTATTATAATTCTACTGTCGGGGATTGATTTGCATTTGGGAATAAAACACTGTGTAAAGCAGATAGCATATCTATTTGCTGCTCTAAATGATCATGCTCTGCTTCCACATTAGAGTACCGAATATTGTTTTCTCCAGCGTATACAGATAAAGAACCATCGTCTTCAACTGCTTTGTTATTTTGCAATATTATATTAAAAACTTCCTTCTGTTTTAAAGACTCAAACCAATCTTCAACTGTCGTGTAGAAAAACTCACCCGTTCCGCTTTCTGGACATACTTCTGGATAAATCTTCAGTACATCACGGGAAAGTGGTGGAGAAAAATAGCTTTTGAATGAGTAGCTGGGAGAGTTGTAGTTATTATGCAGAGCGATGACATGGTCTTGACCAGGAAGCAGGAAATCTAAAATTTTTTCTGCAAAATTTCTAACTACTTTCAAAGCACCTTCTGAAAAATTGCCAAATTCCTTTAAACTAGCCTCTGCACCCACGTCGTCAAATATACGATTAGGATCAAACTCATACTTTTCACCATTTAAATTAAATTCTACATTACGTGAAGTACCATCACCATGAATAATATACAACATCCTGCCGCCAAATTGTTGGATTATGCGCTTGCCGGCCTCTTTCGAAGTTACCTCATTTTGGTGTACGTTAATAAAATTAATTCCACTTATGTCATCACTTTCAATAAAAAGTTTAACTGTGGTACTGCCTAATGTTAGGTCGTACTCTTTAGTGTTAATATTTGTCATACTTCTCACCCCTCCCTTAATTGGTAGAACTAACAATCAGCCTTATTTGCGCTAGCTATACGCTTTAACTTAAACTAACTTCTAGATTTTCCGCTGTCAACACTAACGATTCATTAAGAAAACTATCAATATCACCAACACTATTTATATTTTTCACGTTGATAGATTGATCAATTCTTTTGACTAAATTAGATAAAACTTTGTTAGGTCCAATTTCAACGAATCTATTAGTGCCACGGCTCAACATATACAAAACCATCTCTCTCCACCTTACTTTGCTTATGGTTTGCTTAGCAAGCAAAGCTCTTATTATTTCTGGGTCGCTTTCTTCTTTGGCTGTAACATTTGATACAAAGGGAATTAAAGGTCGAGTTATTGTAATGCTTTCCAAAAATTCCAAAAGTTTTTCATCAGCAGGTTTCATAAGAGATGAATGAAAAGGCCCACTAACTTGCAATTTAATTAGTTTCCTCACACTTGAGTTTTTGAATAAGTCGGGCAACACCTCAAGAGTTTCTGCAGTGCCGCTTACCACTACCTGTCCACCGCCATTATCGTTTGCAACTTCACAAACCCCGTCAATTTTGGCTGATTTCAATATATCTTCTACTTCACTTATCTCTGCTCCAAGCAATGCAACCATTCCGCCTTTACATTTCAGAGAGGCTTCATGCATCGCTTCACCGCGAACTTTCAGTAGCTTGACTGCAGACTCAAGAGTCAATGCTCCTGCAGCACATAGTGCTGTATACTCGCCAACTGAATGTCCACAAACATACTGAACGTTGCAATCAGAGAAAAGAGATCTGCACACATGCTTCATAACACGTAGCGTTGCAATTGACACTGCCATTATAGCTGGCTGAGCATTTTCTGTGATGGTCAATTCTTCAATAGGGCCGTCAAAAATTAAACTAGATAACTTTCTACTGAGTATACTGTCTACTTCATTAAATACCAGTCTCGCAACGGAAAATTCGCTACATAAGCTCTTTCCCATTCCTACAAACTGAGAGCCCTGACCAGGAAAAGCAAAAATCATATAAAGCTATTAAATCCTCTCTAAAATAAATTTATGTTTGGGCAATTTCTTGTTCACTTTGTTTTTTCTCTAACCTGCTAATTTTATGATGTGTTTCAAGAACAGACATCTTCATTGACAACACAACTACAAGAAACAAAGATAATGAACCGATTGTCTGTATATTGAAGTTAAGACTAGCTATATTTGGAAATATACCATAACACATAAGGTTCACAATCAAACACAATATGAATAGTGGCAAGTATGTAAAATTCATTTTTAGATAAAAGCGTAGATCATCTTTACTATTGATTATCATAGCTTTTATTTTTTTATATATTTTAGCAAGCATAAACTCCTAAAAAATTAATACAATGAATTATAGCATAAATATGGACAATTGTCAATAATATAAATATTATTGACTTAATAGTTGGATTAGCTATAATGTTAATTTACTAAAGGTTTATGAGCAACAATGACAACAAACAACATCGACTATCATAAAATTACTATAATCATGACAAATGGTCAAGAGTTTGAAACTCGTTCCACTTATGGAAAGGAAGGTGATAAGGTAAAACTTGATAGAGATCCTTTAACCCACCCTGCATGGACTGGAAGTTTGACAAGTGGATCGGCAAGCAAAACTAGCAAAATAGCTAAGTTTAATGATAAATATGGAGGTATCTTCTAGTTTTTGCTTCTTTCTGAGTGAAGCATGCATAAGTATAAAAATATAGCCTACATTGCTTCTGAGTCACCAAAATCGCAGGAAGTATCCAAACTGTTACAAAAATTTAATTTTACCAATATAACAGAGGGAAATAAATCCGAAATTGATCTACTCATAGTTGTTGGCGGTGATGGCTTCATGCTACGCACCCTACATAAATATGTGATAGGAAATAAAGACATACGTGTATATGGAGTAAATACTGGTAACGTTGGATTTTTGATGAATAAGTGCTTTAGCTGCAGCAAAGATCTAATTGATAACATAGAATACACAATCCCAACTCAGCTCACCTTGTTAAAAACGGAAGCTACAGATATAGGTGGCAAGAAATACCATTACATAGCAGTAAACGAGGTGTATGTTTTCAGAAAAGCGAATCAAATAGTAGAAATGAATATTACTATCAATGACAAGCTAAAAGTAGAAAAATTTAGAGGGGATGGAATAATATTGTCTACCCCAACCGGTAGCACTGCATATAACTTTTCTGCCGGAGGCCCAATTTTACCATTAAACTCAAACTTACTTGCACTGACCTCTATTAATAGCTATCACCCAAGGCATTGGAATGGAGCGTTAATCTCAAGTGATACAGTAGTACAAATTGACATTAACGACGTGGAAAATCGTCCAGCACTTGTAGTATCAGATTACAAAGAGTTTCACCATATATCACAGATAAAAATGCAGAAAGACCACGAGAACACAGTCTCTCTTCTTTTTGACAGGGATTATTCACTAGACGAAAGAATCTTTGATAGGCAATTTTTATACTAAATTTTTCATATTTATTCTTAAATTAGTATTTACTACATCTTAACAACTATAGCGTAATCAACACAGCATTGGTAATTAATTTCGGAGAGTAAATATGCCAGGATCAATAACACCTACACCAACACCTAGAACAAGCATTTCGCAAAACAGTGATAATACTAATAGTAACATAGGTTCAGAGGTTTCCTTAATCAATTCAAAAAAGAAAACAAACAGAATTTGGCCAAGAGCAAAATATGCCATACAGCAGAAGAGTTTTATACTTCCTGCAACAAGTTCTTTTCTCATTACAGCATATCTATCTTCTTCATGTTTATATCGTCTGCTATATTTAAAAGAGACAATAAATTTTATAGATTATATAAAAAGCTTTCAAATATGGCCACTGATAACCATATCTTCTGGATTAGCTGTTATAAATTTGTGTGCTTTTATATATAATTATAGAAATACTGAATCGCCAGCTGTGAGTGGTCTTGATGACTTAAGCAATGTGGTGAGTAACAATAATTTGGTTCATGATATTACAATATACAAAAAGAATAATGACCTAATAAAATTTAAAAATAAGAGTTATGCAGGACATAGAAACATACCAAATTCTACCTATAAAAAATTAAAATTAGCAAATGAAAGAGTATTATTCAACATTTGCCTCTCCTCGTTTATAACTGTTGGTTCTATATATCCACTTGTTAAGTACTTACAACTAGGATCAGAAGACTTTATTAAGTTTTTTAGCTTCAGTAGTGGAAAAGAAGAACTCACGATCTCCAAATTCTTTTCTAATGCCCATAACAGAGAACTAATCACAGTTGCTGCAGTTTTGACTGTACTTGCAGCATCCCTAGTGTGCATACTTGCGTACTATCATAATAAGAAAACACACATAGAACCACTAAAATTCGATATACTTGTTAAAGATGATATCGAAGAAAGAAATAATCGATATCTCGAAGAAGTAAAAAGCAAATGTAAAAAAATAAGTACAGAAATAGAGGCCGTTGTTGTTAGAACCTGTTTAAAATCTCGAAGAGATGAGGTAAAATAAGCATAGATTAATAATGAGGTGTCTATGCGGAAAAGTTATCCAAGCAGTATAAGTCGAGAGCAATTTGAAAAAATC
>JAITUS010000041.1 GCA_031286185.1 Rickettsiales bacterium | reverse complement strand
AATGATCTATTTTTCGCCTAAAAGCGTGCAAAGTGTTAACAAATCAACCACATTACATCTTATTTAGCCCACTTTATTCTAACAATTTTGCTTATTTAACCGTTTTCTGCCGCTCCACTAAATAGATACTAGTGAATAACTAGCTACTCGGGGTTTTTTTGCCTTTTTTCTGCTTAGTGAATTTCTTAAACGTTTATGGCTAAGGTTAGTTGCATTAAAAAGCAGCTAAGTCGCACTTATTAAGCGTTTAGGATAAAAAACGCCAACATTTCGACACAAAAGTAAATAACTAGCTACCACGGGGCTTCTTTGCCTTTTTTTATTTGTTAAATTTTTTAATGTTTATAGCTAGTTTCAATTTATGAACAAACATTTGTTTTTGCAACAAAGCCATCCAGAAAACATTTCACTGACAAACAACCATGCCGAGCGGCAGATACGGCATTATGTTGTTTACCGCAAAAACTCATATTTTACACAATCGGAGCGAGGAAACACATTCCTCGAGCAGATAATTTCGTTATATTCAACATGGAAGCAAAAGGATCTGAATCCTTTCCACAGCCTCTTATCTATCGTTTCTTAAACCGCTCACCTGAATGGATACCTTTAAAATATTACTTGGTAACTGAAGAAAATAACAAAAGTACATATCGCAGTGATAACTGGTGGTAAAACCAGAAAAATAGGTGTCTTTTTAACGAAAAAGTTCTTAGAAGGCTTTGAGAAAAAAGCATTGTAAATTATTGGCAAAAAGTACATAGTATTTAGTATAGTGCTTACCGTTAATACAAGAGTAACAAATACAGAAAGTGCTACATTGCCAGAGCTAAAAACAGCCTGAAAAATGAGAAACTTACCCCAAAAAGTTGGAGCAGGTGGCACTCCGATCATAGATAACGCGCCTATAGTAAATGCTGCCATAGTAATTGGCATATTTCGCCCTATGCCGTGAATTCTATCTACATATTTCTCACCCGTTTTCGTTATTATGCTGCCTGCAACAAAGAATAGAGTGATTTTTGCAAATGCATGACAAACTAACTGAAAAACTGCCACTCTTGCGCTAAGGTCGCTGAAAATTGAAGCAAATAGTATAACATATGATAATTGGGAAACGGTAGAGTAGGCGAGCAATTTTTTCAATTCCTTCTGCTTGAGTGCAATCAGTGAAGCAACAATGATGGTAAATCCTGCAGCATAAGGCAGCCATCCTCCAGCAAACCAATTTTGTTGCGCAAAGCGTTGCAGATTATCGGTGCCAAAAGTGTACAATATGACTTTTATAATGATGAAAACCCCAGATTTCACAACAGCAACAGCATGTAGCAGCGCGCTCACAGGAGTTGGTGCAACCATTGCTTTTGGTAACCAAAAATGTATTGGCATTAATGCAGCTTTGCCTATTCCGTAAATCAGCATAGCAAAACACACTGCAACGAGAGTGACGAGCGAAGTGTCAAAATTAAATATTCCACCGCTTACAAAGTCTAAAGTATGAAATTTACTGTATAAGAAACCGAGAACTGGAAAAAATAGTACTAAGGAAGAAAAAAACAGCACACCAAAATAATAACGCCCAGCTATCATCGATTCATTTGTTGCATTATAGGTGACAAGAGGATAAGTACTTATAGTCAAGAGCTCATAAAAGACAAATGTAGTAAGCAAATCGCCAGAAAAAGCAATAAACATTGCACAGCTGATCGATATTGAAAGAAAACACAGGAAATTTGAGTGATTATTACCAGGATAGTTATTCTGCATATAACATATTGCGTATACGCTGGTTAATATCCATAAAAATGATATTAATAAACTAAATACCACTCCAGTGAACTCTAGCTTTAAACTAATGTGCAAGTTATTGCAAAAATCTATGAGGATAAATTGAGAATAATCACCATATACCCAATATAAAGTGCACAGACATGTATATGTAAATAGAAGTATAGAAGAGGCAACAATAACGCCGTTGCTTACTCTAGGCCATTTGCCGGTAAAAAAGATAACCACTGCGCCAAGCAGCGGGATCAGTGCAGTAATTAACAAATAATTTTCAGTAATAAAAAATGGTAAGGAAAGAGATGTTAAAACATACTCCATTAAATAATTCATTCTTTTGCTTGGGTAAAGCTAGAATTATACTCAAATCACAGAAAAACTGCCACTTTTTTGGTAAACAAAAGGACATCCAAGATCTGAGATGCTATTCTAAGGCCATGTATGTAGGCTATTTTTTTTTGTTCAACATATTTAAGCTTAAAAAATAAGATTTAATAGAGCAAGTATAAAAAAGTTGAATATTTCTTCAGAATTGTGTATAATTATTAATATTTTTCAAGTTTTTTTCTTATGGCTCTTTCAAAGTTTCTGGATCCAAAAAATGATCTAAGTTTTAAAAAAATCTTTGGCTCTGAAAAGAATAAAAATATCCTTATTCACTTCCTGAACGATATCTTAGAACCTGTTTAAAATCTCGAAGAGATGAGGTAAAATAAGCATAGATTAATAATGAGGTGTCTATGCGGAAAAGTTATCCAAGCAGTATAAGTCGAGAGCAATTTGAAAAAATC
>JAITUS010000039.1 GCA_031286185.1 Rickettsiales bacterium | reverse complement strand
GCAATAAAACCCCGTGGTAGCTAGTTATTTCACTCTCTATTTTAAAATCTGACGTTGGGTTCTGTCTTAAACGACTTATAAGCGCGTTTCAGCTTGTATGGGTAAAAACCCGAAGTTTTAAAAAGACATGCAGTGCACATAGTACGCCAAATACAAGTTTTCTTGTCATTTTAACCTGCACAGATTGGGAAGTTAAATAATAGCTTCAATACTATGATAATGGGACTGGCGAAGGTTGTCAAGTAGTTTTTTGGTCCTGTCTTCTAAGGCTTTTGCTCGTAACAATCACCGTGTTTGCGATCTTGTCGTGCCAAGTTTGGCAGCGTTTGTCGAAATTTGACCATATAAAACCCAAAAATAATGGCGCAACTGACAATATAAAGGAGAAAAACCTCTTCGTTGCTTGTCTTAGGGTCATTTTTCCAAAAGTCTGTTCATCCACAACTCTAAGCCCAAGTAGTAGCTTTCCTGGCGTAGCAGCGAGCCTTATCCACATATATGCAACATAGCTAAATAGCATAATAAATTGGACTATTTGATTTAGAACCATTAATTTAACAAGTTTGCTCTGCGTTGCCTTCTCTTCCGCAGAGATTGGCGCTTGCACCTGATATTTTGCAACTATTTCGCTCAATATTTTTCTGTCCTCTGAGTTTGTAAAGAGCCGATTTACGGCCAGGCTGCAGAACTGTAAGAACAAAACGATAATAATTAAATCAAGCAATACCGATATATAGCGCCTAAATCCCGTTACATAACATATCCCATTTTCATCCTTTTTCACCTTTTGAATAGCATTCATAGAAGAGAGAATAGAAAATAAGCGATCAAAAAATCTATGTAACATATGCACTTTCCAACATTTGAGTGCTCCTGGCCGGACTTGAACCAGCATGCTTTTGCAAGCAACAGATTTTGAGTCTGCCGTGTCTACCATTCCACCACAGGGGCTTAAGTTTCAATGCTATAGGCAACACGAAATTAGTCAAATTTTTTTACCTTTACATCTTTCAAATGAGGACTAAATATTCTACAATAATCGATAGTTACTCTAAAAATTTAGAATGAATGAATTAGCTAATCTCATCGATTCAAGAAGTGTAGATAAGGAAATATGCAAATTACCACATAACTTAGAAGCGGAGCAAATGCTCATCGGTGCAATGATTCGTGATAATAGAATTTGTGATGTAGTCGAAGATATGATCACAGCAGACAATTTTTATGATCCACTGCATCAAAGTATTTTTACACAGATATCTAAAACCAGAAAACGCGGCATAGTTGCTAATGAACTGAGCCTCAAAATGTTTTTTGAGAACGACGAAGCATTTACCAAGTGCGGTGGAGTTGAATATCTTGCAAAGCTTGCAGCAAAGGCAAGTATTGCGCTTGATATCTACAGCTTGACTAGAATAATCCGTGATACTTACTTAAGAAGGTGCTTAATCAAGCTCGGGCAGGAGATAGTTGATGATAGTTATAGCTATGACATTGAAAACCCTGCACAGGCGCAAATTGAACAAGCAATGACCAAGTTGTTCAACTTAGCAGTAAAAAAGCAAGGTGAGAAGACGTATATAAAGCTTGCAAGTTCAGTTAAAGATGTAGTTGAAAAAATAAGCACGTTGAAAAATAATCCAGAAGCGCTGGGCATTACAACCGGACTCCAAGACCTAAATCAGCTTCTTGGTGGTTTGCAGAAATCTGACCTATTAATTCTAGCTGCAAGGCCTTCTATGGGCAAAACAGCACTGGCGCTAAACATTGCCCTTAATGCTTGTAAGGTCTTGCAAAAAAGAGCAGATAAACAACACTACGTAGCGTTTTTCTCACTTGAAATGTCAGCGGAACAATTAACTGCAAGATTGATCACCATAGATTCGGGAATTAGTTATTATAAGGCACTGACCGGAAGAATTAGTGATTTTGAATTGCATGAATTCATTAATGCTAGTACAGAATTGTCTGAATTGCCTTTCATCATAGATGACACTCCTGCACTGTCAATTAGCGCTCTTCGTACCAGAATACGTCTACTGTATCAATTATATAATGTAGAAGTGGTATTTATCGATTATCTGCAGTTAATCAGAGGAACAACAAAAAGGAGTAATGAAAATAGAGTGCAAGAAATCTCGGAAGTGACGCAGGGTTTGAAAGCAATTGCAAAAGAGCTAAATATTCCCATTGTTGCACTATCTCAGCTCTCCCGCTCTGTCGAGCAAAGAGATGACAAAAAACCACAACTTGCTGATTTGCGTGATTCAGGAAGCATAGAGCAAGATGCAGATATAGTAATGTTCCTCTACAGAGAAGAATATTATGAGCTAAGAAAGCAGCCAAGTGAAGGAAGCAATAAACATCGAGAATGGCAAGAGAAGATGGAGAAAATTAGAAATATTGCAGAGCTCATTATCGCAAAACAAAGGAACGGACCAATTGGCAGTGTAAAGCTATATTTTGACCCCAGCAGAGGCGCATTTAAAGACTACACGGAAAGGCATAGTTCATAGCCTTCAGCAGTCCTTTGCCGATATCTGCTTCCACTGTAGTTTATTAAAAAAGTTGATATACCTTTTTATCTGTGCTACAACTTTAATAACAAATTAACCCTAGTGAGGTATATAATGAAAAGTATATTTAATAAAACTAATGCGCCTTATCTTGCGAGTGGTGCTTTGGCTATCGGAACTCTGTTGGCATCAGGAATATTTGCTGTAGCTCCTTATACTGGTTTTTAGCTCCAGTTGCAGCTCTAAGAACCTGTTTAAAATCTCGAAGAGATGAGGTAAAATAAGCATAGATTAATAATGAGGTGTCTATGCGGAAAAGTTATCCAAGCAGTATAAGTCGAGAGCAATTTGAAAAAATC
>JAITUS010000117.1 GCA_031286185.1 Rickettsiales bacterium | reverse complement strand
TAACTCTGTGGGGAGGGGAGTAAAATCTGGCTTGTTGGCATTAGTGTCCGCTCAGCTTCACCCTCCCTTGTGAGATATTTTAGCTCTAATATCTCATATTATAAAGATACAAGTGTCGGCCACTTGGATGACAAAAAAGGCTACTTGGTGTATTTTCGTATCAGAAAACACCCTATTAGCAGAATTGTGAGTGGAATAAACCATAAAACATAAGTACTAGATTTTACAGGTGGAACAATTATAATTGAATCTCCATAAGAATTTTTTAACTCTGAAATTATTTGCTTGTCAGTATGTCCATCACTGATCTTTTTACGAATCGTCTTGCGCATATCGTGTGCAATCTTAGACTCGGATTCAGATAATGACTCACCAGAACATATTGGGCACTTTATTATTTCAAATAAATTAGTTGCTCGCTTTTCCATACTCTTGTCTATGAGCTTATCATCCAAAGTAAAAGCGTTTATGCTTAAGTGGAATGTCAATGTAAAAAGTAAGCTAACTACCGCTTTCATTCTTGGTTAGCTCAATGATTTTACTTAGTTGGTTCATAAAATCAGTAGTAGATAACTTTCCAATAAAACTTGACCCTACATCGTCGTCGTATTTTATTGAAAATTGAATGCTGTCGTCAGTTGTTTTTTCTGATGAGGAAGATATTAACTTTTTAAATATATCTGAAACTTTTGAGTAATTTTTCTCACCAGTTAAAAGTGGGATCAATTCTTTGTAATTTAACACGGCCACGTTGATTTTATCTTTAAATGAAGATGTAACCAGATTGTAATTGTTTATTCTACCGTCTGCAGTAAGAGAAAAATTATTACTCTGAATTAAAAATTTTTCTATGTTGAGATTAATTCTGGAAGCTGAAATGTGGTTTACAAATTCATAATCAAATTTAGTGTCGATATTAAGATAACTTTCGGGACTTGCAGTATTTTTATACCGGTAAGTATAAAAATCAAATCCTAGCTTAATATTTCCATTCAGTTCTTTGTTGAGATCAATTTGAATGTAATTACTTTTATCACTCACTTCAGTTATAACACTCTGCTGATTTTCTGAATCAGATGCAACATCACATCTCAGTCCATGATCTTCGTAACGAAGTGTGTCTATATAGTCTATTATGGTGCCATTTCTGTCAACCCTTAGCGAAGATGGTAAATCGTTTAGTTTGACAACAAAGTGATTGTTATTGTTTGTGTGACATTTTATATTCTTTGTCTCGTCGCCATGAACGGTAATATTGACTTCATTGCTTGGTATGAGGATATATACTGATTTATCGAATAATTTATTTTTTATTACTAAAGCTTCTGATGAGATAGTTAATTGTTCATTGGAGAATTTTGGGTTTGTCATGTGGAAGATTAGACTAGAAGGGAATCCGCTAAAATCATGTGAAATATCGAATTTTTCGTCATTAATGTATAGTATTGTTTCTGCTAAAAGATTTTTTGTCTTACATGCAGAAAAATACCAAAACCCACTATAAGCCGCAGGGATAAATAAAAGTAAAGAGATGATAATATAGATAAAAACCTTACGCATAGCTAATCATTCCCTTGTTTATCAAGCGATATGTTTCTTGTCCCCCTTGGTATAGTTACACACAAGCCATCAATATCTTTTGTAATTTTTATTTGGCACCCCAGCCTTGATGTCTCTGTCAAGCCAAAAGCTAGATCTAACATATCATTTTCCTCATCAGATATAGGATTATACATTTCTACAGTATCATAAAATTTTGGATCAACGATTACATGGCATGTAGAGCAGGCAAGAGAACCTTCACATGCGCCTTCAAGCAAGTCTGGGTCGTTTCTGTGAGCTAAGTTAAGCAGAGTTTCTCCCTCTGCAGCTTCATGACTTTTCTTACTTCCATCAGGTAAAATAAAAGTGACGGATGGCATATTACTTTCCTATTAAAATCCTTACTAACTTTTCTATATTCTACAGATAATAATTAACATTTGCAAATTCTTTACGTTAAGCCTATTAACAATTTATATAATATCTTCCGAAAACAAGTAATGCAACTGGGCAAATATAAAAATCAAAGTGTTGCGGTTTTTGGTCTTGGTAAAACTGGTTTGTCTGTTATTAACGCTCTAATGAAGAGCGGTGCAAGAATATATGCATGGGATGATAATAAAGAGCAAATAGCAAATGCAAAAATAATGTGTCGGGAGTGTAATTTTATTCATCCCAAGGAATATAATTGGCATGAGATAAGAACATTGATTTTAAGCCCTGGAGTGCCAATTTCATATCCAACGCCGCATTGGATAGTGAAACTTGCGAGAAGCTATGACTGTAAAATAAAATCGGATATCGAGTTATTTCTTGAAGTTAAAGCTACGAACCAGAAGGTAATAGGCGTCACAGGAACAAATGGCAAGTCAACCACTGTGTCACTAATAGGGCACGTATTAAAATCTGCAGGGAAAAAGGTAGCTATTGGTGGAAATTTAGGTGTTCCTGTTTTGGATCTAGAAAGAGATGCAGAAATTTATGTAATTGAGTTCTCCTCTTTTCAATTAGAGCTGATGGATATGCCTACTGTCATTCCAGCGCGTGATGCTGGAATCCATACTTTTTTTTCTGGATCCCAGTGTCGCGCTATTTGGATGACAAAAGGGGTGACTGGGATAACAAAGATAGACATTGCGGTATTGCTCAACATTACACCAGACCACATAGATAGACATGGAAGTATGGAGAATTATATAGCAACTAAATTGAAACTGATAAACGGTAGTGAGACTGCCGTGATAGGGTGTGATAATGAGACTACCGCCGATATATTCAACAAACTCACTGGGAATAAGATTCCAATTTCAGGGACATACTTCCCGGTGTCATTCCAGCGCGTGACGCTGGAATCCAGAAAAGAAAAACCATTGCCAGTTACTCAAATGATAGAGGGTGGTACAAGAGGTCTAATATCATTGATAGGTAATAATTTGCTTGACTATAGTGAACAGATTACTGGTACAGAACAAAATTATCTGGATCCCAGTGTCAAGCACTGGGATGACAAAAAAGGTGCTGCGATCCAGAAAAACTCGATAAAGTTAAAGAATTATAACTTATCAGTAAATGACGTGAAAATAAACTTAACATCCAACGCAGAAAATATAGCAGCTGCATATGCTGTATGTAAGCTGCTTAAAGTAGATGGCAACACTATTATCGATGGAATCAGATCCTTTCCAGGTTTGAAACACAGAAATGAGCTACTTGGTAAAATAGAAAATGTGTTTTTTGTGAACGATAGCAAAGCAACTAATGCCAAGTCGAGCGAAAAAGCGATTTTGTCTTATAAAAACATATATTGGATTGTTGGCGGAAGAAGTAAAGAAGGTGGCATAGAGTCACTAAGCAAGCACTTTACAAGAATTAGAAAAGCTTTTCTAATTGGAGAATCAACAGAAGCTTTTGCAAATGTTATGGAGAATAAAGTAGATTGTATGAAGTGTTATGATCTAGAAAACACTTTTAAACTGGCTTTCGAAGAGGCCATAAATAGCAAAGAAGAAGTAACGATATTGCTTTCTCCTGCTTGTTCTTCTTTTGATCAGTGGAAAAATTTTGAAGAACGCGGTGACACATTTTGCAGAATGTTTGAAAATCTCAGGTACAATTACATGTGCTGTTTAGTATAATGTTGTATGGAACAAGATGAAATAAAGTTAATAGTAGACGAACTGATTAGGGCCATTCCATTTGAGGGGATAAGCGATGAAACCTTATTGAAAGTGTGCACGGACCTTAACCTAGCCAATAGCTTTTGCAAATTTCAAAATGGAATATATAGCGCTTTGGAGTATATAGCAGAGGACTTAAATAGTTCAATGGCAACCAAGCTCAGAAACTCCAATCTAGAAGATATGAAAGTGCGGGAGCGGGTAAATTTAGCTGTTCAAATACGCCTCTCAAACTACGCTAAACTACCAAATTATAGAGAATTTTTAAAAAATGTTTTACTATTTTCTGTATTGCCAAAGAATACATACTTTTCTAGTAAACTCTTATACAGAACTGTTAGTGCAATTTGGTATGGCATCTACGATCAATCAACAGATTTTAATTACTATACAAAACGGGCAATATTAGCTGGGGTATATTTAAGCACAATGCTTTTCTTCATCAATGACTATTCAGAAGGTTTTGCAGATACTCTATCATTTCTTGACAGACGTATCGACAACGTCATGGCATTTCAAAAGTTCAAAACTCACTTAAAAGGAATTGTGGGAAATTTCATATAGGTTTTTTACCATATTAAGCTATGTTTTAAAGCCATCTTGGCTTTCTTTAGTTTTTATGTTAAGATAGCTGGATGTTTATCAATGAAAAAATGACAGTTATTTGTTATCCTGACCCTAAGAACCTATTTAAAATCTTCGTAGTTAGGAGAGAAATGAAGGAGAGAACAATCATCTGTAAGCTAGTGTTGAGTTTCCGCTCGCAATTTTTCCACAATCGTCTGCATTTTTCTAACCAAGCAAAAGA
>JAITUS010000128.1 GCA_031286185.1 Rickettsiales bacterium | reverse complement strand
TTAAACATAAGACGCCAACTACGTGATACTTTCGTCGTTTAATCTGCACAGATTGAAGCTAAATGAATAGCTCCAGTATTATAATAAGGGGAGTGGCAAGATTTGTCAAGTAGTTTTTTCGTTTCTATTGGGTAGCTTTTTCCACTGTTGTCTACCCGCTTTCTGTGTAGTGGGAACTGGTATGAGTAATACAACCTCCTTTAATAAAAATTCAACTAATTCCCATAATAATTATATTAGCTAACAAGCTAAAGGCAGAGGGTTATTAGTGAGGAAGAATATGAACGTTGAAAATATACAACAAGAACACAGTTATCATGAGTTCATTCAAAATTTTTTGTTTTTGTCCAAAGAGATAAAAGAAGATGGCAGTCTTCCGCTTCTATTTGACGAAATAAAAAAAGAAAGTAGGTCAATTTACAATGCCGTGGTTGACTTCAATATAGTAAAGTTTTCAATAGAATATGATATTAATCGGAACAAGAGTACAAATTGGGATAAAAAAGAAGCGTATGAGGTTCTGCGGAAAGAGCTTGATAAGACAAAGGAAGCTGCGCAAAAGCTTGGAGACAAAGCTAAACGAAAGCTCGAAAGTGAAGTTCAAAAAAGATTGAAAGATTATATTGAGAGTGGTGTTAAAGAAGATGGTGTTAAAATATACGGTAACCACGCAAGTATTATGCTGGAAGACAACAAAAAAGAATTCAAAATCAGCGAATTTTTAAATAGTGATTTTTGTCAGAAAAATGGAATCTCCGGATTTTCAACCTTGCATGGCGATGGAAAGAGCGGAATGCACGGTTTTGTTGCCGAGGAAGGAGGAAGAAAAATAAGGCATTATGTCGTAACCGATGGTTCATACGAAATGACGCTGAATTGGTATGTGAACGGGGAAAAGTGTACTGTCACAATCAATATTGATAAAGATGGTATAGACCTTATTGAACCTAATGGTGTTACAGAGCAATTAAAGAAGCAATTAGAAGCAAACAAAGACGTAAAAATAGGCGGTTTATTCTTGCACCAAATACAATTCAGGGAAAAAGGAAAAGGACAAGAGAATGAAGTGCAAAAGGACAGTCAATCATCTGAGACTTTTATAGGGAGTAATAGTCAAAATGTTAGCGTTCAAGTACATTTTGGACCACAATCTAACGGCAGAAGGCAGTCTTACGATAGCGGAATTGGAAAAGATTTTGACGATAAAATTAATTCTCAAGAAGCTGAAGAAAAACGTAAGCTTAGACAAGCAGCACGAGAAGAAAATTCAGGAGATAAAGTTTATAACCTTCAATCGCTTTTTGAAGAAAATTCTCAGAACAAAAAAACTCCTCCTCCATCGTCACCTAGAACCAGTTCACTTCCATCTAAAAAGGGTTTAAGCTATCAAAATGATAGGCAAAGTGAATTAAGCTCTAACGCAACTGATATAGCACAAAAACAATTCATAGAAAACGTTCTAGAAAAGATAGAAGAAGGTAAACGATATGACCCTATACGTAATTGGTTGAAGGATAAAATTGAAGGTAAAGAAAACAATCAAAATCTGGATTCTCTAGAGGAAAAATTATCCAAAAAATATAGTCAAGGTAATATTGTAGAAAAAGGAGAGAACGATAGTGATAGACTTTCATCTCCAGTTAGCACTGGTGGAAATATGGATGTTGAACAAAGTAGTGACACTCAACTACAGAAAAATTCTCGTAGGAATGGCAAGGAACCTGAAGAGGAAGAGATGAATTTTCAAAAAATAAGTAAAGCATTAGGAGAATGGAAGGAAAACAGAAGAAACGCTAGACAAAGTAACTCCAGCTCTTCATCTCCAATTCATGCTAGCCATGATGAATCTCAGGTAAATCCTAAACAGTTAAAAGCGAGCCTAATAAATGTTGAACAAAGTGATGATACTCTACTTACGGAATTTACCAGTAAGTTGGATAAAGAAACTCAGAAGTTTCCACTAAGACCAGTAACTCAGAAAGGAATGAGCGAACAAACTAGAGAACGTTTATTAGAAGCTGGGTTGCTGAAAGACGATTCAACAGATATGAAAACAGCAGAGAGTACAGCTGCTTTAGAAAGCACAACTAAACCACGAATAAGTTTTAATAAAAATGGTCAAGAAACTGAAAAAGAAGCAGCAGATTATGAAGAAAGAAGTGAAGCATTAAAAAGTTGGAAGAGAAAACGGCTAAGTAAATACGGAATTAGCGAAGATGTTAAAGAGACTAGTTTCAATGCACAAGAAAAAGCTCAATCTAATCATGCAAATGACTTAACTTCACTTAAGGAGCTTAAACAAAGATTAAGTCAAAAGAGCTATGGGTTAAAACAAGTCAACCCTAAAGCACGCTACGTTAGTTCACAAACTAGAAAACACCTAATAGAAGCTGGAATGCTAAAAGACAGTTCAGCAGACATAAAAACAGTGACAGAACAAGAAAATAGTGACACTAATCTGACTATAGATAAAAATAGCGAACTGTCTAAATTGCTAGCAAGAGATGAAGAACAACTGAAAACAGGGGTAATAGAAGCAGAAAGAGAAGATACTTCTTTAGTAGAACACACTAATAGTCATGATCGCAATAGAATTGCACTAGCAAACAGGAACAGAAAATTACTTTGGACTGAACATGTTGCTAAGCAGCAAGCCAAAGAGACTAAAGATATTTTAAGATAAATTAAGGTTAAAGTAATTACTCAGCAAACAATAGGTTTCATGTAATGGCAACCCTATAACGGAAAAGTAGGAACCGTGCAGGAACAACACGAACATTCCAGCAAGACCTTGTATGTTGCACCCTCCTGCCTTATTTTTCCACTCTTCTGATGCTAAATAATATTTAATTTCCTGTTCACTGAGACGTTTAAATTTCACTATCGTAACCACAGTTCTAATATGTTGTTTGGATCGATTGGGAGTTAATAGGCATACACTGGTGTATACTCTATGCCTTCTTCCTGATAACAGGCGAATACATTTTTCTGCTTGCTCAACATTTTCAGCTTTGAGCAATATCCTTCTACCGCAAGCAACAACTGTATCAACACCGAGCACAAAATAATCTGGACTTGAGCTTTGTATTTTTTCAGCTTTACTCTTTGCTATACGGATTGAGTAATCTTTTGGAAGTTCCTTTTTTAAAGGAGTTTCGTCTATATCTGCTGGCAAAATTAAACCTGGCTTAATATTTATTTGTTTTAGTAGGGCTATACGCCTTTCTGACGACGAAGCAAGAATAAGATTATCTAGAGATCGTTCTGTCACTTGTACCTTTAAGCCTTCTAATTATCCTACCCTTTTTCGCATTCCTATCGTAAATACTCATCTCTACTAATACTCTATCTCCGATAACAATGCGTATTTTACTTCTTCTGACTTTTCCCGATACATGACAAATGATTTCATGTTCGTTGTCTAGCTTCACTCTAAATTCTGCTGCAGGTAATAAAGCAGTTACTGCTCCTTCCACCTCAAAAATTGCTTTCGATTTCTCTTCTTTTACCATCTGCTATTTATAATTAAACAACCTTTGTCAGTCTACCACAGATCTTAAAGAATATAAAAGACCTTTTGTACTGCTCTCATCATTCAACTCTCCTTTCTTATAGCCTATAATGCTCAGATACCAACATGCCATCAAAAAAGACTATCAAGTACTTTTATTTAGTTTAACTGCATCTTTTGCCTTGTCCAATAGTCCATTAATGAAACCAACTTCGCTTGGTTTATCAAGCAAATCAGATGCAATGTTGGTATATTCATTGATAACAACTGGAGCTGGCGTATCACAATTAGCCAACTCACACATTGCAACACGCAAAATTGATAAGCTTAAGAGATTTAACCGCGAAAGAGACCAACTTGGATGTAAATAACGCTCTATTATTTTATCGTATTCTTCACTGCTTTCTATAACCTTACATGACAGCTTCTCTAAGAATTGGTAATCAAACTCTTCACATTCAAATATATCTGCTAACTTGTTTACATAGTCCCTAAGCTCACAATTTTCCAGCTCAAAAATGCTTTTGTCGTAACCTATAAAAATATTTGAGTAAGCAACTTGCACAGCAAGAAACCTTGCTGTGCTTCTTCTTATACGCCATCCCTTGTCTGTAGGTTCCTCCTCCATTAGCTTAATTTTTTGTATAAATCTATCATGTGCAAAACAGCTGAAGCTGCGTGGCCACCGATGTTCTTTCTGTTCTTATCAGCCCTTACTAAAGCCTTATCTTTGCTGTCAGCGGTAATGACACCCATACCAAGAGGTACCGCATAACGCATAACAACTTCATTTAAGCCTTCGATTACTCCTTTACAAACGTATTGATAATGATCAGTCTCACCACGAATTACGCACCCAAGAGCTAAATAACCGTCATAATTAACAGTTCCACTTTTGAGCGCAAAAAGAATTGCAGCTGGTATTTCAAATGCACCGGGAACCTTAATTACATCGTAACCTGCGCTGCTGCCTTTTAATTTATCGGTTGCACCTTCAAGCAAAAGGTTTGCTATTTCAGTATAGTAAATTGAATTAACTATTAGTACTTTCAACATTTACCCCTCCTTTTCTTGTTAAAAATAACTTTATTAATGATTGTTGAATTAGAGTCATGACATTACTGAATATCCAATATATTACCAAACCTGCAGGAAAAGAGGAAAAAATGAAGATAGAAATGTAAGGTAAAAATCTCATAACGTTCATCTGAACATCATCTCTGTTGATCTGATCTTTTTCACTGATCTTCTGCTGAATTATCATGGTAACACCTAAAATTATAGGCAAAATACCTATAGAAATAGGGAATTTGTAACTAAATAACCCAAATAATGTAAAAATGTTTATTGGATCAGGAGCTGAAAGGTCCTTAATCCATAAATAGAAAGGAGCGTGTCTCATTTCTATAGTAACAAATAATACTTTATACAAAGCAAAAAACACTGGTATTTGTACCGCCATAGGAAGAATGCTCGATATTGGGTTTACGTTGTTTTTTTTGTACAATGCAATTATCTCCTTATGCTGTCTTAAACTATCATCTTTATATAACTCTCTTATACGAGCCACTTCAGGCTGCAAATTTTTCATTTTGAACATTGAAACATACGACCTATTAGATAAAGGCAGCATCAAAAGTTTAATTACTAAAGTCAGCAACAATATTGCTAAACCAAAATTTTTCAAAACAAAGTTAAAGTATTCAAGAAGCAAAAACACTGGTTTGGTTATGAAGTAAAGAACGCCAAAATCTACAGCTTTGTCAAATAAAGGTATACCTAGAGTACTTTTATAATAATCCAGCAAATTCAATTTTTTTGCTCCAGCAAAAAAATAATTCACATTAGAAACACTTGTACCAGGAAGTATGCCCTTGTAAGGCTTAACAAAATCTACTTGAAATTTATCAATGTTATTAACGTTCGTATGTTTAATGCTTACATTTATTTTATCAGATTTTTCAGGTATGATAGCTGTAAGCCAATATTTATCAGCAAAACCAAACCAATTCTTTTCACTTGTACTTGCTTTTATTAAGTGTTTCTTGGCAACATCTTTATATGTCCATTCCTCCAGTTTGTTATCAAATGCACCTATTACCCCTTCATGTGATATCCAATAAGATTCGTTAATATTACCACGCTTACGGTTAATTTTACCATAAGGGACCAAGACTACATTATCCTTCGTATTATTTTCAATAATTTGCTCAACTTTAAACATGTAGTTATTGTCGAGGCTAATTTTCATCTTAAATAAAATGCCATTTTCATTATCCCAAAATAAATTGGTTGCCTCTTGATTAGTAAGTTCGGTTTTATCTGCCTGCCAGACCGTTTTGGAATCTGGAATTTTAATTTTACCACTTGGATCCAGCCATCCGAATTCTGCAAAATATACATCTTCTGATTCTGCAGGTGAAAGTAGCATCACTTGCGGAGAAGAAGAATTTGGTTCTAAATGGTAATTAGTTAAAATTAGGTCATCAAACCTGGCACCTTTTAAAGAAATCGACCCTTTAACCATATTATTGGTTAAGCTAATCCTTTGTTCTTGAGTAGAATTAATAATTTCGGAACGGTTTTGGTGTATTATAGGAGCAAGATCGTTAAAAGATTCTATGTGTTCAATATTTTCAATTGATGGATGATCTTGGTCTGTATTAAGAAAATTATCGTAAATAACACGCCAAGATACCATAATTAACACTGAAAGGACAGCTGCCAAAATTAGATTTCTTGCTTCTGACATAAAATTTAAGCTAAATGCATTTCCTTAAAGTGTACATTAAATATTGTACTAAAACAATAAAATTTACTTATTTTTAATAATGACTTTTAACGCTAATCTTTAAAATTTATTGTAATAGCTTCAAATTTTAACAATATGAACGCGGTAAAAAATCTAGTTATTTGGCTACTGATAATAGTTATCACCGCAATGTTTATCGATTCACAAGGAGACAAACTAAGCAATAGATTTCTCAGCACTTTTTTACCATACAAGGGAAGGATCCAAAATAGTGGAAATATCGAATTTACGAAATCATATGATGGACACTTCTATATTCAAGCTCAAGTTAATGGTCGTAACATAACGTTCTTGCTCGACACCGGTGCAACCGATATTGTTCTGTCGCAAAAAGATGCAGTAAATGCTGGTATTAATCTGCAGAATATTCAAGATTTTAAAATATATGAAACTGCAAAAGGTCAAATTAGAGCTGGAGTGGTTCAAATACCTCAAGTTAAAATAGGAAATTTTTTGATCAATGATGTACAGGCCAGCGTTAACACTCATTCTATGTCCCATTCATTACTTGGAATGAGTTTTTTGAGGTATTTTCACTTCACTATAAGAGATAATAAGTTGATATTATACCGCGAATCTGCTTATTAAAGCTCTGCAGGTCAATATAGGAGCAGAGATAAATATTGCAGAACAAGTGCCAATTGCAATACCAAAAA